>NZ_JAEQDD010000107.1:0-22526 GCF_020737885.1 Microcoleus sp. PH2017_34_RAT_O_A
AAGATAATTTGATGATTTTTAATTCTTGAAACCGTCGCATCTACGTGTCCTTTCCTAAGCTGAGATGGTTTGATATATGGTGAATCCCAAAAATCGTAATTAGCCTTAGTTTCTGCCCATGTACCACTAGCTTCAGGTACAGTGGATGTTGGTTTATCACTCAAGTTAGAAACAATTTTCATGAATCTATTTGTTCTTCTTGCATCTCCCAATTGAGTCTTTTCTAATTCTTCCCTTACCTATTGATCGATCATTTTAATCTCATTCCTGGGCGATCGCCCGATCGTTTAACATCACAGATGTTGATTTTTGTCAAATTTATTGTTAAGAAAGATGTTTATAAAGCATAGTTTTTTAAGGGGGGTTAGGGGGGATCTGTCTTAAGTGAACAGTATTGGGTTATATAAGAAGATAGAGATGAATACAGGACGATGCAATCGGATTTGATATTATTTGTTAGTTGGCAGTTGTTAGTTCCCACCAATGCCCAATGCTCAATGCTCAATGCCCAATGCCCTGTTTGGCCAATGCCCTGTTTGGCCAATTCCTAATTCCCAATTACATCAAAATTGGGGAAGATTCCGGCTTACTGGCGTGACAAATACGATTTTTGCCTTCGGTTTTGGCTTGATAAAGGGCGCTGTCAGCGCTGCGAATTAGGATGTCGGGAGATTGCTGGGCAGAAGGAATCGCTGTGGCAATTCCGCAACTGACGGTAACGTAGGAGCCGATCGACGATCGCGCGTGGGGCAGTTGCAAGCTGGCAATGCGATCGCAAATTTTCCGGGCGACAATGTTTGCCCCTTCGGCGCTGGTGTTGGGCAGCACTATGGCAAATTCTTCGCCGCCGTAGCGGGCAGGCAAATCCCCAGCCCGCTTGGTACAAGAGGCGATCGCCTTAGCAACTTGGCGCAAACAATCGTCGCCGCCGAGGTGTCCGTAAAAGTCGTTATAAAGTTTAAAAAAGTCGATGTCAAACATAATTAAAGACACTGGCAGTTCCTCTCTTGCCAATCTGCGCCACTCTAACATCAAAACGCGATCGAACTGGCGGCGGTTGGCAATGCCCGTCAGTCCGTCAGTAGTGGCCAGTTCCTGCAATTTTTGATTGGCTATTGCTAGCTGGCGGTAAAGTTGAGATTGTTCGATCGCGATCGCCACTTGATTCGCCAAGTGCTGTAAAAAATCTATTTCCCACTGCTGCCATTCCCTCGTCTCGCTGCAATTGTATGCTGTCAGCATTCCCCACAAATTATTGCGATTTTCTCTCTCTAAATCCGGCGCACTTTTTCCCTGCACGTGCGGTTTGCCAACAGCCGGCAGCGAGAGATAATTTTCGGCTGCATATTGATTTTTTTCTGCATCCCAAATACTACCTTCTAGTCTTTGGTTTGCCGTTTCCCAGTCGCCCGATTGCCAAATTGGCACGCTTAAAACTGCTGCAATTTCACAATCTGCCAGCAATTCTTTGCAACTCCCAGACAATGCGGCCGCGTTCACATCTGCTATTGCTTGTACCGACTGGGATTCGAGCAAGAAAAAGCATGAAACTGCCAAAGCAGCATTAATATTTTGGTTTTCAATATAACCGTCTGGTAAACCGTCACCTGCGACGATCGCACCTTTTTGCTCTTCCCCGTCAAATTGAGACGCCCAATCCTGACAGCGATAAATTAAAACCCGGTCTGTGTTGAGAAATTGGCGCACTTCTGCTACGGTACTTTGAAGAATGCTTGCCGCGTCTATTGACGATCGAATATGTTCGATCATTTGTCCCAACAGCCGCTCTCGGATCGCCTGCTGTCGCAATTGTTCTTCGACTTGCTGGCGTTCGATCGCGTAATGGATTGCTCGCACCAGCAGAGTTCTCTGAAATCTTCCCTTTACCAAACAATCTTGAGCGCCCGATCGCAATACCGACAGCGCCGTATTCTCATCATTGCTATCCGTCAGCACCACAACTGGCACTGTGGGCGATCGGGCTTTCAAAACGGCGAGATCCTCGCTTCCCCCCAAGCCGTCTGACACTGACAAGTCTAATAGTACGGCGTCAAACTTTTCTGCTTCCAGACACGCCAGTCCCCTCTCCAGAGATGTAACAGTTTGGAGGCGAAACACAGCCTCGCTGAATGACCCTAAAAGATCTTCGATCAGCGTTGCATCTGCGAGGTCATCCTCAACCAACAAAATTTTCAGACATTGGTTACGTGTTAACACAACTATAGCGTTTGGAGCGGGTTTAAGGAAACTTTCTTGTTTTGAGAGCGATACTGGCGATCGGCACTAAACAACAATAATATCTTCTAGCGGCGGGTTGAACCCGGATTTTTTCTAGCCGGCAGTGGAGCACTGCTCTCACCCACCCTCCCCATCAGCCTGTTTATTTGTACATACCTACTGATTTGCGTTTGCGATCGAGCCAATATGTCGGTCTATCAAATTCAGTTTACACTCAAACTATCGATCTAGCCATCAATTAAAGCTTACAGATCCGCAGGCGGGAGCGAAACGATTTCAAACCAATACTGGCATAAAGTCTTCATTACTTCCACCAATCCTTGAAAAGTGACTGGTTTAGATATGAAAGAATTCGCACCCAAGCGGTAGCAAAGCAAGATATCTCCGCTGCGGTGCGACGTTGTGAGAATCACCACCGGAATTTGTTGAAACTGGGGGTCAGATCTGATCGAAGTTAGTGCTTCTCGCCCGTCAAGCCTCGGCATATTCAGATCCAAAAGTATCAGGTCTGGTCGATGCCAATTGCTGCCACCAGCATATTGACGGCGACGGTACAAATAGTCTAGCACTTGTTCTCCATTTTCCACAAATTCGCTTCTGATTGGTAATCGAACTTCTCGCAGTGCTTCCTCCACCAAAAAGCGCGTGTCCTCGTCATCGTTTGCTATTAAAATAGTAAATTTTTTCTTTTCATTTTTCTTTGGATAATTCACGGCTTGGCCTCACGACTAACTGATTTTGTGAGGTAGCGGGACTTGAAGCGGTTTGCGATCGCCTGCAAAGCATCTGTTGCCACGACGATCTGGCAAATCTGGCCCATAACACTGAATTTGTGTTGCAGCAATTGGCGGTTTTGCATAATTCGCAAATGTTTGTCACTAATCTTTGTTTCACTTGGCAGTCTCTGGGAGAACCGGCAAACGGCAAAGACATCAGAAATGCTTGTCCGGAAATTCCTACTAAAACTACTGTATCCCAAAGCCAGGTGCTCTGGATACAGTTGAAACAAACTGACAAGTCTGGCGCACACCGCTGATTTTTAAGTTGTATAGGGAGCGAGCTAATATCTTTATACTGAATGATTTTTAGCTTGATGTCATCAGTGAATATGCTAAAATTTATGAGTATTTGTATAAAAAAATGATAAATATATTTAGAGTTTAAGCAAATGACTGCTCACCGATCCAAGCAGAATGCTGATTTCAATGTGTAACAGGAACAGAAAAATAAAAAGTCGAGCCTCGACCAGGTGATGATTCTACCCAAAGCCGGCCGCCATGCCGATCGACAATTCTCTGACAAATCGCTAAACCGATACCTGTTCCCGAATACTCTTTTTGGGTGTGCAAGCGCTGAAAAATCTGAAAAATTCGTGGATGGTGCTGTTCGGGAATGCCAATACCGTTGTCCTGCACCGCAAACACCCAGTTATCCCCCTGAAGCGAAGCGCCCACCTGTACCACCGGCGCCTCGCTGCTACGGTATTTAATGGCATTGCCAATTAAATTTTGAAACAGTTGCAACAGTTGAAAACAGTCACCTCTTACCATTGGCAAATCGCCCCTAGTTACAGTAGCTTGATGCTTGCGGATTGCCAACTGCAAATTAGCGCAAGCATCCTCAAAAACCTGATTGCAATTTATCAGCTCAAAAGGTTTTTGACTGCGACCGACTCGCGAATACTCCAGCAAGTCATCAATCAGCGCCTGCATCCGCACGCAAGAATTAACAATATTGCCGACAAATTTATTCCCCTGGGCATCAAGTTGGTTTTGATAACGCCGTTCTAATAGTTGAGCGTAGCCTGCAATCGTGCCCAAAGGTGCTTGCAAATCGTGAGAAGCCACGTAGGCAAACTGTTCTAATTCGGCATTAGAACGAGTCAGTTCTTCAGCATAACGGGTTTGAGTTTCTAAACTTGCTTGCAGCAATTCTTGTACCAGCTTGCGCTCGGAAACATCCTCGATCGCACAAATCAAATATTGCGCGGTTCCCTCAGCATCGCGCATTACCGAAACAGTAACATTCGCCCAGCACACTTCCCGATCTTTGCAGATCAAACGCTTTTCCCGAGAAAAAGTTTGAATTTCCCCGCATAACAGCAACCGCACGTATTCTCTGCCAGCTTCGATGTCATCAGGGTGAGTAATTGCCTGCCAATCAAGCTGCAACAATTCCGATTCTGCATAGCGGACAATTTGGCAAAAGCCGGGATTTACTCGCAAAAATTCACCTGAAAGTGTAGTTTTAGCGATGCCCACTGCTGCTTGCTCAAATATCGCGCGGAAACGTTCTTCACTTTCTCGCAGGGCAATTTCTCCTCGTTTGCGATCGGTGATATTGCGAAATGTTACTGCCAGACCGTCGTTTAATTTGACGGCGACAATGTGCAGCCAAGCACTTGTCTCTGAATTGTGTTCGTAATAAAATTCTTGGTCTAAAATTTCTCCGGTTTCTACGACAGAAACGTACAAATCAAATAACCCATTATTGCGAATCTCGGGAATTTCTGCCAACAAATGATTGCCAACTATCGCATTTAATGGCCGACCAGAAATATTGTTGGCAGCAGGGTTGACTAACAGCCACAGGAAATCTACAATCTTTCCCTGACTGTTGCGGACGGCAGAATAAGCCACCACACCGTCTAAGGAACTATTTAAGACGCTAGCAAGCAGCGACTGCGACTGTTGCAGTTCAGTGTTTTGCTCTTTTAGTTGCTGTTGCAGTTTTTGCAAGCAGACTTGCTTGTCGATGCGCGCTAAAACTTCTTCTACTTGAAATGGCTTGAGAATATAGTCGGCGCCGCCCACTCGAAAAGCTTGTAATTTATCATTAATCTCATCTAATACACTTAAAAAAATTACCGGAATTTGTTCAGTTTCCGGTGTAGCTTTCAGTCTCCGACAAACTTCATAACCGTTCATTTCCGGCATTCTGATGTCGAGCAAAATTAAATCGGGGCAATGGGCGATCGCAGCCTTCAACGCCAGTTTACCGCAAATAGCTCGACAAACTTGATACCCCTGGGCAGTTAGCAGCTCGGATAAGAACCGCAGATTGCTCGGTTGGTCGTCAACCACCAATACTTTAATTTCACTATGCTCCATTTATTTTAAAATAGATTGAGTTAAATCCATTATCCTATCGAGTCGGTAATCTGCCAGCAAATCTTTTAAAGCCTCAGCTAACGTTGGATGAGTTTCCGAAATGCGATCGACAATTTGAATCGCCAGCTCTTCATCAACATCATTAACTGCGTCGTAGAGTTCCTGCACCCAACTTCGAGGCATCTGGGCGAGCAGCGGCGAGAAAAATGAATCTGGTTTTTCGCTCACAAAATAACGCCGTAAAGCCCCGACAGGGAGCGCGGGCAATTCTTGATAGATATAGCGCACTCCCAAGTAAGAAGCGATCTTATCAAAGAGCATTTGCTCTTGAAAAGGTTTCCGCACAAAATCGTCGCAACCTGCGGCAAGAATTTCGCCTTTTTTTTCCTCAAAAGTGCTAGCAGTCAGAGCAATAATTACAGTTCGACGCTCAGATGGTTTCTCTTTAGCTCTAATTTGTCTGACGGCTTCAAAACCGTCCATTACAGGCATTCGCGTATCCAGCCAAATTAAATCAGGGTGCCAACTTTCCCAAAGTTCAAGAGCTTGGAAGCCGTTTTCCGCTTCTCGGACTTCAAAACCAATTGGTTGCAGCATTTTCACCAGCAGCAGCCGATTTTCTTGATTGTCGTCAACTGCTAAAATCCGATAAATCGGTTGATCTGGTTGTAGTGCGATCGCCCGCTGCGATGTCGCCACTGTTATTTCAGATGAAGTAGCGGGAAATACTCGGATATTAAATTTAAAAATGGTTCCCTCACCTAAAACACTTTCTACCTCAATATCTCCGCCCATGATCTCTACATATTTTTTAGTGATTGTCAAACCCAATCCCGTACCGTCAGCCGCTTGTTTGCCAGCTTCTGTTTGCACGAAAGCCTCAAATAACTTGTCAATTTCTGCTGTTGCTATGCCAACTCCCGTGTCTTCAACTTCAAACAAAATAAAATAGCAATCGTCCGAAGTAGAATTAGGATAAACCTCCGATTTTGCGGGCTGGTGGTTGGCTTGCACAGCGCGCAGCCAAATACTGCCGCAGTTTGGTGTAAATTTTAGGGCATTTCCCAGCAAATTAATTAAACATACGCGCAGCTTTTTTTCATCAGTTTTGATGTATTGGGGAACATTCGGCTGCACGGAAAATCTTAGTTGCAAATTTTTGGTTTCAGCTTTGATTTGAAACATCTCTTCGAGAGTGTCGAGGAGTTGATAAAGGTCAAAGCTGCGTTCATCTAAGCCAATGATCCCGGCTTCTATTTTGGACAAGTCTAAAACATCGTTAATTAATTCCAGCAAATGTTGACCGCTGCGGTTGATAATTCGGAGATTTTCAATATTTTCGTGGCTGAGTAAAGAGTCGCGGCTCATGACTTGGGTAAAACCCAGGATGGCGTTCAGGGGAGTCCGCAATTCGTGGCTCATGTTGGCAACGAATTGACTTTTTGCTAGGGATGCAGCGGCTGCGGCTTCTTCGGCTTTTTTGCGTTCTATTATTTCTTGTTGCAGTTCGGTATTGCGATCGATCAATTGTTTTTTCAGTCTTTGGATGGTCAGTTGATGTTCGATTCTCGCTAAAACTTCTGCTACATGAAACGGTTTGGTTATAAAATCTACTCCTCCTACTTTAAAGGCGGTTACTTTGTCTAATACTTCATCTAAAGCGCTAATAAAAATAACTGGAATTTCTGATGTTTTCGGATCGAGCTTGAGCTGCGTGCAGACTTCATAGCCGTCCATTTCCGGCATTTTTATGTCGAGCAAAATCAAGTCTGGAGAACCTGAACGCGCTGCTCTGATTGCCATTTTGCCGTTAATTACGCCCCGGACTTTGTAGCCGCGATCCGACAGCGTTGCTGATAAAACTTGCAAATTTTCGGGAGTGTCGTCAACAATTAATATGTTGCCTTTATTATTTTCTGTTTTATTGGTGGTCATCGATGGTATTTTTTGTTAAATTGATAATTGCTGAAATTATGAAAACCGATTAAATCGTCATTATAGCACTCGCTCCAGCATCAACTACTTCTATATTTACAGAACTTACCTACAAAAAAACGATAAACCGGGTTTTTCAACCAAGATAGAGAGCCTTCAACAGTTGACAGTTGACCGCTTGACAGTTGACAGTTTGAGAGCGACCTCTACCTATAAAGAAGAGGATTGGAGTAATGAATAGTCTGATTTTAATTTCTCCCTCGAAGGCGGGCGGGCTTTCAACCAATTCTTTCTGGTAATACGATTTTAGATGGGGAATGAATGATTCCATCAGGGTTGGGAGCGCTGGCAAAGCAGTTGCTTTTTTTGTGTAACTGGTATAACGAGATATTTTCGTTATAAAACCCAGTTTCTTCGTCCACCTTTATACTGATTTAAATAATCATCAAAGATAGTTTAGCCGATCGCCCACGAGCAAGTTTAGCAATAGTCGATCGACCTCTACCATCAATAATCCCGAACCCGCTCTTCTCCTCTCCCCTCTCCCTTCCCCCTTCTTCCTTCTTCCTTCTTCCTTCTTCCCTCTTCCTTCTTCCTTCTTCCCTCAAACATTTCTAAATTCCTCAATCAAATCAATAATCCGATCGCACCGGAAGTTATTCGCCAAATCGGCGATCGCGCTGCGGTAAGGAGCATCAACAGGAGGAATCGACAACAGCAGCCGAAAAATCTCCTCGTTATCAACCGAATCCGCCGCCTCGTACAACTCATCAACCCATTGGGGAGGCATAGCTTCAAAAAATGAAGAATTCAGCGCAACAGGCAAAGGAGCCGTCACAGTCGGCGCCGAAACGTCACCACCAGCCACAGCATCAGAACTTAGCGAAGCTTCTCGATCGTAAACATAGCGGACACCCAGATACTTAGCCATCTTTTCCAGAATGACTTGTTCCCGAAAAGGCTTCGCGACAAAATCATCGCACCCAGCAGACAAAATCACCGATCGCTCTTCATCAAAAGCACTCGCCGTCAGAGCAATAATCACCGTTGCTTGACCCTTCAAATGCGCTTTAATCTGTTTAGTAGCTTCGTAGCCATCCATCACCGGCATCCGCATATCCATCCAAATCAAATGAGGTTCCCAACTCGACCACATGGACAAAGCTTCAACGCCATTTTCAGCCTGCCGCACAGTAAAACCGAGACATGACAGCATTCTCACCAGCAACAAACGGCTTTCCAGGCGATCGTCCACAGCTAAAATGCGGTATTCCGGCTGTCCGGGTTCCAGGCCCACAACGCGACGAGTTGTTTGAGCCACCTGAATTTCCACTTCATTAGGGAGCGAAACTTTAACATCAAATCTAAAAATGCTGCCGTTACCGACGCTGCTTGTCACCGTCATTTCTCCTCCCATTAACTCAACGAACTGTTTGCTGATCGGCAAGCCTAAACCAGTTCCTTCATGAGCTTTTTTCCCGCTTTCTGTCTGAGCAAAAGGCTTAAACAAACTATCCATTTCTTGGGCAGAAATTCCCGCCCCCGTGTCTTCCACTTCAAAGAGCAAGCAGCAATTTGCGATCCTCTTCGAGGGCTGCGCTAACGGCGGAATTTCTTCGTTATTTCTATTTGACAACAGCTCATGTTTGATTCTCAAGTTGACACCACCTTCCGCCGTAAACTTGATCGCATTTCCCACCACATTAATTAATACTTGACGCAACTTACTTTCATCTGTTTCTACATATTGAGGGAGGTTGGGCGCAGCATCACAAATTAACTGCAACCCTTTTTTTTCGGCTTGCAGCTTCAGCATATCTTCAGTATTTTCTAGCATTCTGTGCAAGTCGAAGGTGCTGTTATTGAGTGTCACCAGCCCGACTTCGATTTTTGACATTTGCAGAATATTGTTGATCAGATCGAGCAAATGTTCCCCGCTGCGGCTAATAATTCCTAAATATTGCTGTTGGTCACTACCGAAGGCTGCGTCGCGCGCCAGCAGTTGAGTGAAACCGAGAATCGCGTTGAGGGGAGTTCGCAATTCGTGGCTCATATTCGATAAAAATTCACTTTTCGCCCTGTTCGCTCTGTCGGCTTCTTCTTTGGCTTTTTGCAGCGATATTTCTGCTTGTTTGCGCTCAGTAATATCGCTGGCAGTGCCTGTGGTGCCGGTAATATTTCCTGCTGCATCCAATCGCGCGATCGCCTTTGTATTGACATCTATCTGCCTGCCGTCTTTCCCTAATACTATACTTTCGTACTGAAACACAGCATCTCCCGTCAGCAAGTGCTGCTGAAGTTCTCGATTCCGGTCTATTTGTGCTGGCGCTAAGAAATCGCTAAAAGAATAGCCGAGCATTTCTTCCGGATCGTAACCGTAGATTTGTTTGACAGCTTGGTTGACAAAAGTCAGGTGTCCTTGGGCATCGCAAGACCAGATAATATCTTGAGAAGTTTCAACTAAATGACGGTATTTTTCTTCGCTTTCTGCTAATGCTATTTCCGCCAGTTTGCGGGCAGTAATGTCCATCAAAGTTGTGAAGAGTTTAGTCACTTGCCCTTGTTGGTTGACAACTACTTCTCCTCTGGATTCGATGTAGCGGATCGAGCCGCCTTCACTTGTCTGTGACGGGCAAGTATCCGCAGCAATTGTCGATTCCGGGCGCAGGATGCGATATTCCAAACTGTAGGATTGCCCGCTAGCAATAGCAGCGTCGATCGTTGTTTGCCATTTTTGGCGATCGTCCGGATGCACGTATTGTGCAAATTCACTTAGTGTTGGCGCAGCCTCGGTTGCATCGAGATCGAAAATATGAGATAATTCTTCCGACCAAGTAGTTGTATTGGCAGAAAAATCGCATTCCCAATTGCCGACGCGGGCGATTCTCTGCGCTGCGGCTAAAGATGCAGCTAGAGCCCGGAGTTTTTCTTCTGCCAATTTGCGATCGCTAATATCTTGAATCACCGAAATCACGCAGGTTTCGCCGTGAATGTCAATGATTTCAGCAGACACCAGCCCGGTTCTGAGTTCCCCAGTTTTAGTGCGCCAATCAAATTCGTAGTTACGAACAATTTTTTGTTCGTCTAACATTGCAAACAACTTGGCGCGGGCTTGTGTACTTTCCCAAAGATTCAAATCAAGCGCCGTGCGATCGATAATTTCTGCTATCGAATAACCAATTGTCTGACAAAAAGCCTCATTGACTTCTAAATAACGACCGTCTTTAAGTCTGGCAATAGTAATCGGGTTGGGAGAAGAACGAAAAGCTTTAGCAAACTTTTCCTCAGACAAGCTCAGTTGTGCAGTCCGCTCCTCAACTAAAGTTTCCAATTCTTGATTCAGCTTTTGGAGTTGAGCATTTTGTTCCCCTAATTGCTTCTCCATAAAATAGCTGTTGACCGCTTCTTTTAAGGTCAACTTCAAATCTTCTGACTGCCAAGGCTTAGATATGTAGCGGTACAATTTAGCATATTTAATAGTATTCGCCACAGCTTCGAGGTCTGCTTGCCCCGTCAGCATGATTTTGATGGTTTTTGGTGAAATTATGTGAATCTGCTTCAGTAATTCGTCCCCTTTGATATTGGGCATCAGGTAGTCGGAAATCACAGCCACGATTTCGCAACCCTCTTCCAGCAATTCATCTATCAACTCTAAAGCCTCTTCGCCGCCTTCGGCTGTTTCTAATAAATGTTCTTCTCCCAAGGCTTTTTTTAACTCAATCTTCAAACTTTCAAGGATGATCGGTTCGTCATCCACGCAAATAATCACAGGTTTATTGTTCATATTTTTGCTAAACCAGATTTTATAGTTTCTACTAATTCTTGACCGTCCCACGGCTTGTACAAACAGCGGTGCAAGTTTGCCTGCTCTTTCACCCGTTGTATTGCTATTTCATCAGCTTGCCCGGTCAGCATAACTTTCACAATATTGGGATATTTTTGGTGAACCCGGATCAAAAATTCATCTCCTTTAAGACCCGGCATCAACCAGTCAGATACTATGACCAAAATATCGCTTTCCTCTTCTCCTTGAATTTCCTCAATAATTTCGAGAGCTTCATCGGCATTTTCTGCTACTTCATAGAGGTAATCATCACCAAATTCTTTTTTCAGTTGAATCTTCAAACTGTTTAAGATTACAACTTCATCGTCAACACACAAAATTACTGGTTTTGGCATAAAATTTTACTCTTTTTTGATTTTAAAATTAACGGGCAGATTGAGCCAAATTTTAATTATTGGTCTCAGTGATTTCGATAGGCAAGGATACAGTAAATTTGGTTTGACCAGGCACGCTTTCTACTTGCAGTTTACCTTGGTGTTTTTTAATGATTTTATGAACGATATCCAATCCCAAGCCGCTGCCTTCTCCAGGAGGTTTAGTAGTGAAAAATGGCTCAAAAATTCTAGGCATAATCTCTGGAGGAATGCCGGGGCCGCTGTCGGTAATACTGACTGATATTGCGTTATCTTGGTGTTTGACCTCAATTTTTAACATTCCTTTGTTGCCCATCGCTTGTAAAGCATTATGAAGCAAATTTGTCCAAACTTGATTTAGTTCATCAGGATAGCATAGCATAGAGGGTAAATCATTAACATAATTCCTGACGACTTCCACACCATGTTTGATTTGGTAGTGGTAAAGCGTTAAAACAGTATCAATCCCGTCGGTAATATTGGCGATCGCCTTGGAACCCGACTGGTCGTAACGAGAATAGCTTTTCAAGGCAAAAACAATTTTGGCTGCCCTATCTGTCGCAGTAACAATATTTTTAGTGCTTTTTTGTACCGTAGCAAATTCGTAAGCGGTTTGTAAAATATTTGGACTTGCGCTGTCTTTCAACAAAGGTAAAAAACGTTCTAAGTTATTGCAAATACCAATATCTAACAAGGTACAAGCAAGGCTGTCAGCGTCGTCAATTTTTTCTGATTCTAATTGCCGCTGCAAAAGTTTTTTCAACTGACGTTTTTCTTTACTAGATAAGTTGTCTGTTTCCTTACTTGAGTTGTACAGCAGGGCAAAGAAATCCTGCTGCCGTTCCGGGGATAGTTGCTTGAAAAATATCGGTAACTGGTGCAATTGTTCGGCCCAGAAGTCGGCGATGTTCTGCACCGAAGAGCGAATCGCCCCTAAAGGAGAATTGATTTCGTGGGCAACTCCGGCAATTAACTGTCCGAGGGCTGCCATTTTTTCTGATTGAATCAGCTCTTGTTGAGTGCGCTTCAGTTCTTCTAGGGTATGAGCTAATTCTACATTTTTTTTGCACAGCGCTGACTCTGCTAGTTTGCGGGCGCTGATGTTGCGGGCAACCCAAATCACTGCATCTTTTGAGAACAGAGAAATACAGGCGGAAAACCAAATTTCGCGATCGCCAACTGTTAAACTGTAGTCGAAATTGAGGGTTTGTTGCGTCTCTAACACTTGCTGAACTAGCATCCACCAATCATCGGGGTTGTCGTCGTCAAAAAAATGTTCGACCGTCAGGCTGACTAGATCGCAATCCGGCTCATAAACTGCCGCCGTATTAGTCGGCAAAACCTCTATGTTTCCATGAATATTTAGTACGAGAACGATGTCTGTCATCGCTTCAAAAACTGCACGAACTTTGGTTTCAGAAAAGTGTAATTTTTCTTCTAGCAATTTGCGATCGCTAATTTCTTGCTGTAATTCTTGGTTGCTGGCTCCTAGTTGAACCGTGCGTTCTCGAACTCGCTGCTCCAGTTCGGTGTTGAGGCGGCGGACTTCAGCTTCAGCGGTGGCGCGGTCTTGTATTTCCTTCTTTAACTGACTGTTCGTGTTAATTAATTCTAAAGTACGCAGCTTAATTTGCTCTTCTAGATTTTCATTTAATAACCGCAACTGTTCCTCTATTTCGGTTCTGCGAAGCGCTTCTTTTTGCAATTGTTCGTTCACTTTTTTTAACTCCAGGATATTTTCGGCAACTGTTTCCTGCAAAAGCTCGACATTCGCGTGCATTTCTACCGGATCTAAGGCGTGCAGCAGGCTACTTTGGGTGACAATTCCGGCTAAATATCCTCCATCGTCCACCACCACCAACCGCCGGATGTGGTGATCCTGCATGAACTGGTGAGCCTCCCACAATGTGGCTTTTGCCTGCAACGGCATCAGGGGAAAACTCATCGCGGCGGCGGCGCGAGTGCCAGCGAAATCGAGTCCGGTAGCTTGGAATTTAACAATGTCCCGTTCTGTAATTATGCCCACTGGTTTCTGATTTTTGTTGTCGCACTCATTGCAAATGACTATGCAGCTTTTGCGCTCAGTTGCCATCTGTTTTGCCACTTCTAAAACTGAGGTGTTAGTTGAGGCAATTCTTACTTCTGCGGTCATAATTTCTTCGGCGCGCCGCATTTGCAGCAAGTCGCCCGGTTTCAGGATTTGACGGATGCTTTCTCCGGTGATGGCGCCCAGCAAGTTTCCGCTGTTGTCTGTAACGGGCAAGTGACGGATTTTTGCCGATCGCAATATACTCAATATTCTGAAGATATTCCCCGCTTTATCAAGGGAAATCGCGATCGGCTTTTCAATCATTACCTCAGCAATTATCAGCCCTGCTAGCGGTATTTCGCTCGCAGTTATTTTCACAACATCGCGCTCCGTAAAAATTCCGATCAGTTGCCGCTCAAACGCGATTAAAATGCAACTAGCCCTCGCCTGAGTCATGGCGGCGATCGCGACTTTCAAGGGTGTATCTGGAGGCAGTACCGGCGGTTTGCGGTCGATCGCCTGTTCTAAGAAGCTTTGGCTATCAGAAACTGTTATTGACATGGGCAAATCAAGGGGGAGATGCAGGTGGAACCGGCAATTAATGCCATTTTAGCTTTGAGCTTTGACAATGACTGCACCCTGACCGCGATCGAAGTCTGACATCCGTCTAAAGTTGTATTTTTGGTCGCGCCTCGGTATAATTTTGGGGAGCATCTCAGTTTTGTAAAAAACATTTTTTTTCTTTGAGTGCTGTCCCGGCTCGCGAGTTATAGAATACGCGAGCCGGGACAGCACTATAAAAGCAAAAATGAGATGCTCCCTAATTTTTATTGTAATAGCGCTAAACGGCGATCGGAATTGACACGATAAAGCTCGTTTGACCGATCGCAGATGTTACTTCTATCTTACCCGAATGTTTTTCGACAATTTTCTTAACAATATCCAGTCCCAAGCCGCTGCCTTCTCCAGCGGGTTTTGTGGTAAAGAACGGTTCAAATATGCGCGGCAAAATTTCCGGGGGAATTCCTGTGCCGTTATCCGTAACGCCCACCAACAGGATCTGATTTTCTACTCTGACATCTAATGTTAAAATTCCGCAATTGTTCATTGCTTGCAGGGCGTTGTGAATCAGATTTGTCCAAACTTGATTGAGTTCGTCTGGATAGCACAGCAATTCAGGCACTCCATCTTCATAATTCCTGACAACTTCTACTCCGTGTTTGAGTTGGTTATAATAAAGAGTTAATATAGTTTCAATTCCCTCAGTAATATTAGCAATTACCTTTTCTCCCGTAGAGTTAGAGCGAGAATATGCTTTTAAAGCAAAAACTACTTTTGCAGCTCTATCTGTAGCTGTGATAATAGTATTCGTACTTCTTTGCAAAGCAGTAAATTGATAGGCTTGCTGTAAAACATCCGAGCTAGTGGGGTCTTGCAGCAAAGGCAAAATTGATTCGATATTGTCGTAAATGCCGATATCAACTAAAGTGTCTGCTACTGTTTCTGGATTTGCCACAGAATTGTTTGATAGCTGCTGAATCAAAGCTCTTTTAAACTGGCGTTTTTCTCGGTTGGAAAAGAGCATCGTCCGCGACTGGTATTTGGGGAGCAGCGTCAATAAATCCGAGTAACCTTCTGGGGACATTTTGTGGAAAAAATCCGCGATTTGGGCCAGATTTTGATTGAAAAAATCGGCTAAATTCTCGACAGACGATCGAATCGCACCCAGGGGAGTATTGATTTCGTGAGCCACACCAGCAACTAGCTGTCCCAATGCTGCCATTTTTTCGGATTGAATGAGTTCTCGTTGCGTTGCTTGCAGGTGTTGCAGGGCTTCCGAGAGTTCTCTGGTGCGATCGGCTACTTGCATTTCCAAGGTTCTGTTGTACTCTGCTACCAGTTTCTCAGCTTGTTTGCGATCGGTGATATCGCTGAAAGCAGTAATCGCATAGACAATATTGTTTTTGTTGTCAAAAATAGGTTGCGAGTGCATTTCCAAAGGCACAATCTTCCCGGATCTGCGGACTTCTAAATTATCGGCGATCGCACTTTCGCCATTGAGAGCTCGCCAAGCCGGCAGTTGTTGTTCAGAACAGGGGCTTTCCTTTCCTGATATATAAATTTCAGAAGCTGATATCAACTCTTCACCTGTAGCTGACGGCGCCAAAATTCGATCCAGCAACCGCTGTCCAGTTTCATTGATGTAGGATACCTTACCCTGGGGATTATGTACCGTTATTCCCACAGGTAAAGCTTCTAAAAACTGCGTCAACTTGCTCTGACTTTCCCGCACTTCTGCGTAAAGTTTAGCGTTAGCAATAGAAACAGCAGCCTGCGTCGATAACAGTTGCAAAACCTCTACCCTGTCATCAGTAAAAGCACTCGTAGTGAGATTGTTCTCTAAATAAACCATCCCAATTAATTGACCTTGATTCAGCAAGGGCGCGCACAATATAGATTGAGAATTATGTCTGACAATATACGGATCGCGCGTAAATCTTCCTTTGTTAGCTGCGTCACTTTCTACAACATTTTGTTTCCTACGAGCGACATAATTAATAATGGAAACAGGCAGGCACTTTTCAGCAGGAACCGACTGCAAAACATCCACGCGATCGCCATCTAATTTTCCCGAAGCTTCTACCAAAAACTTACCTCGGCTTTCCAAAATCAAAAAACCATTTTCTGCCCCCGCATTTTGCAGCATAATTCTCATCAACTTCGCCAGTAACTTGTCCAGCACAATCTCGCTAGCGATCGCACCAAAGGCTTTCATCACTGCCGCCAAATCAAAAGTTTGGCCCGAATCGTGGCTGCTGGAAATATTAGTAACTGTAGCGCTGTCGCTGGCAATGCTAGTTGACACTGGAATTCTGATTAAAAATTGGGGATAGTGTGTTTCCAAATCCTCAACTTTAGCTTGAGCTCCCCAGTGAGTGTAACCATAGTGAGCATCAGCCAAATAAACTCGTGCAATCTTCTCTTTTCCCCAACCGATATAGAACTTAGCTGCAAGTTCGTTAGCGAGAGCTTCTTCGTTAAGATATTCGTTTTGCTTCGCCAAACCAATCGCGCGATCGTACTCCTCCATTGCCTGAAAATTATCGCCCAAAACCCGATATTTCTCAGCCTCAACCAGATGAAATTTGTGCAAGTGATTCATGGGGGCGCGTGCAGCCCATGTCTGCATTTTCTTTTGGTTTTCTCCTACTCTTTCGAGCAGCATCTCTCTCTCCAATACATCCGCCTCAGAACAAGCAGCTAGTGCAGCCAAAGAATCATAAAAATGAAACACCGGCACAGTTAAAAAACCAGTTCCTCCCATTAAACCTTGTCTAAATTTACCTGCATTTTCCAGTGCTTGGCACAAATCCCCGAATAAATAACACAGTATTAGCTTGTGCAAATAAAAGTAATGTATTCCCGTGCGATCGTTCGCTTTCGCCAGCAACGGTAGCAGATGCTCTTCTTCGCAAGCTGTCCCCGATAAATTGCAAGGATTCTCTGCTTCACCCAGCAAGTTAAGCACCGCTTGATGAAATATTTGATTGCACTGCAAGTTGATTGATTGCTTGAGTTGAGCCAGCAGGTTGCTAGATTCAGCAATTTCGACTTTTAGATTTGTAAGTTCTTGCCCTACCAAATAAGCATATTGAGATTTTTGTTTGGCACAATAAGCGACAAACTCAAAATCTCCATTTTTGAGCGCACTTTGATAGCTTTCTCGGAACATTGGCAGGGTTTCCCTGACATGATATTTGCTGTGAGCGATACAAGCTGCTACTATATATAATATTTTCCCTTTGAGGTTTTTTGCATTGAACATTGATGCTAAGTTTAAAGCCAATTCCCCTAACTTATTTGCCGATTCAATGTCTTGAGATTCGTAGTTCATAACTACGCCCCAAGCTGCGTAGAAAAAGGCAGAAAGCGGTGAATTTTCAGGTAGTCCCCTGAAGGAAAGGATCGACCGAATAAAACTGAATTCAAAGAAAAGTAGGCATTTAGAGTTGTAAATTAGCATTGTAATGATGGACAAACCGCCAAATTGCAGCAATATGATTTTCTAATTTTTTAGAGAAGGCTAAGCTCTTTCTTACCAGTCGAGAAACTCCTTGTCGAATAGTACAGTTGAAGCGCTCGATATAGCTAGTCAAACCACTATCTTTATCTACACGGCGTGATGACGTTTGCTGGGTAATACAGAATCATAAGCACAAAACGTGGTCGGTATAAATTACTGCACATTGACGGTACACTGGTGGTATTGAATCCCATAAAGCGCTCGCCGATGCTGCGCTACGATCTCCAATATGTACACCAACAATTTCCCTAGTCTCGGCGTCCAATGCCAGCCAGACCCACTGCTGATTTCCTTTACTATCAACGAATGACCATAACTCATCCATCTGAACATTCAAGCGCTTTTTTTCCTTGGGAGTCACTTCCACTTGCTTCTTAACAGCAGCCGCTTGGCTATTAACGTATCGCTGCACTGTATCTTCTGACACTTGTAGTACCCGAGCAATTCCCGCCTGAGAAATACGTTCAAGTAGCATCCGTGACATTAATTCCTTTTGTTCTTTTGTAATAGGTTTCCATGCCGGATTTAAAACAAATTGACGACCACATTCTCGGCATTTATAATGAAAGTTTATGATGCCGAGTTTTACCGTTCCGACTAACTTCTTTTGAGCCACAATTAGGGCAACAATTAATTTCTAATGTCATATCACGCTATGGCAAACACTTAGCTTGCTCCGATCCTTTCCTTCAGGGCACTACCCTGGTTTCAAACGGCAGTTGGCGAGTCAGCATTTCATAGAGAGTTGCGCCGAGAGAGTAATAGTCGGTGCGATAATCTAGGCTACGGTTCATTCTGCCAGTTTGTTCTGGAGAGATATAGGCGAGAGTGCCTTCTAGAATATGGGGATGCTTGAGGGTGGGTTGTTCGGTTAATTTGTCGGGCGCGAAGACGCTGGCTATCCCAAAGTCAATGATTTTGAGTTGGTTGGTGCTGGGATTGAAAACTATGTTGGCAGGGTTGATATCTTTGTGTATGATGTTGGCGCTGTGAATGTCGCCCAAAATGTCGGCTATTTGAATGGCGAAGCTCAGAGATTCGGATAGAGTAAAGGGGCGAGAGTGCATCAACCTTTTGAGAGATTCTCCTCCGAAGTCTTCGAGAACGATCGCCAAAGTGCGATCGTACTGTTCTAAGCTGTAAGCTCGGATGACTCCTGGGTGATTTAAGCTGCGGATGATGTCATATTCTTGTTTGTGACGGGCGAGTGCAGCCGGAGTGGGGTACTCTTGCTTGAGTATCTTGAAGATTACGTGCTGGCTGTCGGTCGATCGCACGCCCCGGTAAACTAGAGATCGATCGCTTTCATAGATTTTCCTGAAAATTTTGTAGCCTGGAAAGTGGAGCATAACCGCAGAATCTTAGAGAGCAGCAGCGTTTATCCTAGTGTAGCCACTGATATGTGTTAATCGCTACCACCACAAATATTCTCAGACTTGCCTGTAAGCTCTCAACCACGAGCTCGATCGCAAATCCTCAATCTAAAATCCTCAATCTAAAATCTTCAATCTAAAATCTAAAATCAAATAACCCTGCCTTTGTGTGCAAGCATTCAAGGCAGGGTTATTATGGAATATTCGGAATTCTGAGCGAGTAGTCCATGGCGGGCGAGGCCGGATTCGGCTGCCAAGCGTTGCACTACTCGCCCAATCGAGTTATTTTAGAGCTACGTTCGGCCAACATCAGCACTATATAAATAGTCATTACATAACCGGCGGCTAGAATGGGAATAATTAGAGGAATATCGCGATAAATCATAATTAGAACCAAAAGTCAAGGACGAGGAGGAGGACGGGACAAGTTCAAGACCTACTACATTAATTCAGCACGCAAGACTATGCCTTGGTTCTGAAGGCTACTTTTCCATATCAGGCTTGCCGAAAAACTTAGGCGTTCCCGGTGAGTCGATTTGAGATTTTCCATTTTTCGATTTTAGATTTACTCGGCAGATAAATCTGGGAGCTTCAACTAAGATCTAAAATTTTGGGCTACCCACGACAATTGTCGTGGCTTCTACCCGTTTTTGGGCGAGGTCAATAATGATTTACTGCTTTACAGATGCTTGAACAGCGTAAAACCATCCACTTTAGCTGCTTTGAGCTACCGTGCACATCTCATGCGCTAGTCTTAACTCCTGAAAATTTTTA
The DNA here is from genome assembly GCF_020737885.1 of Microcoleus sp. PH2017_34_RAT_O_A. Taxonomy (NCBI): domain Bacteria; kingdom Bacillati; phylum Cyanobacteriota; class Cyanophyceae; order Oscillatoriales; family Microcoleaceae; genus Microcoleus; species Microcoleus sp. PH2017_34_RAT_O_A. The sequence continues at coordinate 19,741 of NZ_JAEQDD010000107.1, forward strand.
GCCACAAGAAACTAAAAATCTGTCCCAGAAATTTTCGCTGCGATCGACTAACAAGGCTGGCTCTACGAAACTCTTACAGGCATCTGAAAGCTACCTGCCAGCCAGGCTCAATTACAGCCTGTACTTAATGTATAGAATTGTTTAAATCCTTAATACCTATAATAACACAGCGTTTCTGGGATTTAGTTATTTTTTGGCAGTGTGCTTAACAATTCGATACAATAGGAGCAACCCCTCTGGCAGCAGGCTACTCGCCTCTGGCAGTTGGGCGAGTCCTCGCTGGCGACAGACCACAAATAACTGCCGATCGCCTAGATTTTTGTTCCCTATTGCAGAGAATTGTCTTAAAATAAAGATATGATATGTAAAATTTTGTTACTTTACGGCTTGAGTCGGCGTATCCATGATCTCTAGCACTCTCCTATTTTCCTCGGTTGAAGAAGACCTGCGACTGTTGACAGAAAACTTAAAACAGTTAGTGGGTGCCCGTCATCCCATCTTGTACGCGGCTGCAGAATACTTATTCGGCACAAAGGGAAAACGGGTGAGACCCGCAATAGTCTTGTTGATGGCCAAGGCGACGATGCCCGATCGGGAAATCACCGAAAAACACCGCCGCCTCGCGGAAATCACAGAAATGATCCACACAGCCAGTCTAGTCCACGACGACGTGGTGGACGAGTCGGATCTGCGGCGGGGAGTACCGACAGTACACAGTCGGTTTAACAACCGAGTGGCAGTATTGGCGGGAGATTTTCTGTTTGCTCAATCTTCGTGGCACTTGGCAAATCTGGACAACCTGCCAGTAGTCAAACTGCTTTCAGAAGTGATTATGGATTTAGCTGAGGGCGAAATTCAACAGGGACTAAATGGATTTGACACCAGTTTGTCGATCGAAGCGTACTTAGAAAAAAGTTATTACAAAACAGCGTCTTTAATTGCCAACAGTTCTAAAGCAGCGGGCTGTTTGAGCGAGGTTTCAGCAGAAATAGCAGACGATTTGTACAACTACGGTCGCAACATTGGTTTAGCATTCCAAATAGTAGATGATATATTGGATTTCACTGCTTCAACGGAAACTTTGGGGAAACCCGCAGGCTCTGATCTGATTAGTGGTAATTTGACAGCACCAGCACTATTTGCCCTAGAAGAAAAGCCTTATTTGGAAGTTCTAATAGAACGCGAGTTCGCCCAAGAAGGAGATCTAGAGCAGGCTCTGGCGCTGGTAGCAGATTCTCAAGGTATAGAGCGATCGCGAGAACTAGCAACAAATCACGCACAGAAAGCTGTCGAATACTTAGCTGCGCTGCCCCATTCAGAATCCCGTCAAGCCTTGATTGATTTAGCAGATTACGTTTTGAGCCGGCTGTATTAGAGGTTAAAAAGTTGCACGGTAGGGGAATTGGTAATGGGGAGTTGGTAATGGGGAATTTCCTATTACCAATTCATCAGAAATTTAATTATCGCGCTTCTTAAGGATGGCGAATTAAATAATTTACACATATTTGTGGGATGGGCCAGAAGAAGCATAAAACTTGTGGAAGTTATTTAATTTTCATTCCTAAGTGAGTTCCCGAGAGCGCAAGCAATGAAATATTACCGATTACCTATTACCGATTCCCGATTCCCGATTCCCTGACATACTTCACTGCCATTGAGAAAGGGAGAATCTCATTTTTGTAAAAAGCATTTTTTTCTTATAGATAGTGCGAGCGTCCCCGCTCGCGTATTATACGATACGCGAGCGGGGACGCTCGCACTATCTAAATGCAAAACTGAGATGCTCCCTTGAGAAAGGCTATATTTAGGCAATATCTGGTGGTGGAGCCGATCGATACTGTTGCAAGTAAACATTGATTAAGTCTTGCACTTGTCGGCGAGGGATTTCCGTCCCGACTTCCTGATTGCCGGGATTTTCAAAAAAAACAATACTGTCGAGACCTTCAAGAGCAATCATCTGAAATAAAATGTGAGTGACAGGCAACTGTACGGGCTTGACGCTCCCGCCCCCAGCCGCCGCAGCGGAGGACGCATCTTTAAGAGTGGGAAAAGCATAAATCACCTTCTTCTCCTGTCCCGGTTGCTTGAGATTGCTCAAAACTACGATCGCCCAACTTTCGTCTACCGATTGCAGGATCGAGTATTCGAGGTGCTGTAGCTGTTGGGCAATTAAAACCAGCGCCGGGGCGATCGCCTCTAAGATTTGTGGCGTCGAACCGTCAGGCGGAGCTTGCTCGATTAGTGCTTGAATCTGTATATCTAAATCCATCAGTCAGTTCATTTGAGATTTGAGTTTAATAATGTCAGGGTAACGGGTGAAGGTGCAAGTATGTAATAACTGGCACTGCCGCATATTAAGCTAAAATGCGAAATCTGAAGTCCCATAAATTTGATTGATAGATATGAAACATATAGCCAAATATAGCCTTTTTTAGCAAAAATTCTGGATTTTTTAGATTAATTCACGCTTTACCCTTCAATCCGAAAAATATCGTACCTGATGCTCGATTTAGTTGATGCGGGTGTCCCTGGCGGATGCAAATTTTATAACTATGTACGAAAAAAAAGTTTTCTGCTCAAAATTATCTCGTCCTCACCACCAAAAATCCCTGGTTAAACCTGGTTGGTGGCGGATAGTACATTTGGGACACATCAAGAAAAAGCAGCCGTCAGTGTTTTTTTGACAAACCTCTGCCTAAAGGCGAGAGGATTCTTGCTTCAGTGGGATTCCGACGAATTTACCCTCGGCAAGCATCTTGACCGTATGCCCTACGGCTGCAAGTCCT
>NZ_JAEQDD010000108.1:0-18204 GCF_020737885.1 Microcoleus sp. PH2017_34_RAT_O_A
CAATATTTGCCCTCATGGCAACGTTCTGAAACTTTACCAAAATGGGATATCACGATTATCCCATTTTGACTGGTATTTTATTTGTCCGCGAGTCCCTAACGGCTAACTGTTAACTTTTAAAATTTTGTTAAGTTTAGTTAAAAAACTTTCTTTTTTTTGAGGATTGCCACTTGCTTTTCAGGGCTATTGACTGTATAATTTAATAATTGAAATATAAGTATTTATCAAAAAAATAAAAAATATTCCCATTATCAAATAGTATCATACATAAGTCAAACAATCAATCCCGCAACCTGAAAATTTGGGGTGATTTTTTTTCAATTATTTTTTTACCATAAAGAATTGGTTGAAAGCCCGCCCGCCCGATCGCCCTTGAGAAATCAAAAGAAGACGATTCATTACTCCAATCCTCTTCCTTCCTTTGTCAAGTGCTGTCAACTGTCAACTGTCAACTGTCAACTGTCAACTGTCAACTGAACATCGCCCTTGGAGCAGCCAAGCAAAGGATAAAAACTGCTAGCAAGGCTAAGGCTACTGAGGGGGAGCAGGCTGAGTATTTTTGGTAGGAAGAGTCGGTTGAGGGGTTAATTTTTGGAAGTAAAGACCGCCGACTGTTAGTAAGAATATTGTATAACCAACAGCTTGCAAAAGATAGATTCGATCGCGGTATCCAAAGAGCGCTTTGAGAATCACTCCCGGAAATTGTCGATCGGGCAAAACTCCCGCTGCATTCCACACCATCGGGCCTAAAATACAAGAGTGGAGTTGTGCAGTGCGATCGTAAAAAACACAAATTGCTGCATACTGGCTATCCGTCTGGGACAAAATGGCAGCGGAGGCGTCAAAATGTTTGAGTGCAGAGACTGCTAAACCGGCGACGATTAGCAATAATAAGATTCCCATAAATTTGAAAAACTGGCGGATATCGATTTTGACACCCCATTTAAAAATTAGGGAACCAATGATTGCAGCCCCAAGCAAACCGCCCACAGCACCTAAAGCTGGAGTTAAACCTTGTTGAAATTGAGCGCTGATAAATATAACTGTTTCAAAACCTTCGCGAAGTACGGCGATAAAAATCAAGCCGAATACGCCCCAGCCAGCATTCGTGTTTGATTTTAAAGCTGCGGTAAGTGCGCCTTCAACTTCGGCTTTGAGAAAGCGGGCTTGCTGAGTCATCCAAATTAGCATCCAGCTTAGCATGGCGATCGCAAAAATTCCCAATACGCCTTCTAATAGCTGTTTAATTACGGGTGCGTAAGGCTGATTTGATGTCGATAGTGCTGCGAGCAATCCATTGAATAAAACACCGACAAAACCGCTAGCAGCAATGCCGGCTGCGATACCTGCATAAACCCAAGAATTGAGGTGAGTTTGGTCGGCTTTTTTCAAGCAAGCTAGGACAATTCCGACGACTAAGGCGGCTTCTACGCCTTCACGGAGAGTAATTACAAAGGTTGGGATGGCTTCAGTAAAGTTCATTTTTTGATAACTGCTAATTTGTAGTTAGTGTTTAGTCTTTAGCAACTTTTATTTTAGCGCTGGCAGAATATCAATTTATTGATCCGCGAAGGCGCGTTAGGCGAAGCCGCGCGTAAGCGCTAGGGCGTGAAGGAATAGAAACTAAGAGAAGGACTTATAGCCTTTCTCAAAAAGATGAGGTATGACTGACAGGTTATTATAACCCTTGAACGTATAGGGATCTCTTCCCAACAACGTCCGCGAATATGAGAGCTAGATACGCTATAGATACTCTTAAGGCGGTTCTGGAGTAACTAATGACAATGACGAATGGTAAGGTGCGTCGCTTTGAGATTGTCTATTTTTTTTGAGTGATTCTTTGTACCGACGCACCCTACGACTAATGACTAAATCAACTGTAATCCCGCAGCATTTTTTTGAGTTCCACTTGGTGCAATTCTTCTTGTCCAATTAGAGTGCGGGCGTATTCTTCGAGATAAACGCTGGAGTCTGTGACGACTTCTAGTAAGGATTTATACTTTTTAAGCGCTTTTTTCTCGTGATTTAAACTTTCTTCCAACAAGTCTTTGATGGAGTGTTTGTATGTTTCTTCGATGGGGGCAATTTTTTGGCTGGGATGTCCGTCTAAACCTGTTAAAATTTCTCCGGCTTGTTGGGCGTGGAGTAGGGATTCGGTTGCTTGTGCTTGAAAAAACTGCACGATGGGAATTCGGTTTGGCCCTGTCACCATTAGTGCATAGTGGGTGTAGCGCACTACTCCTGCTAGTTCCCATTCCATGATGGTGCATAGCAGTTCTTGGGTTTTTTTCTCGTCGAGTTCTTTCATTTGCTATTTTCGATCTAAGATGCAGTCAAGAGCAGTTGTCATAATATCACATTTTTTAATTTAATAGCAATATAGCAATATCGAATGCAAAACTCGGATTACCGTCACGCGGCTAATGTCTCGATTGGAAGAGGAAAAAGTTATCGATCGCTCCCGCCCTCAGTACATCGTTTTAACTTAGCATTTTTGACATTTCTGATAATTATTATAATTATCAGAAATAAAGGAATTTTTTAACCCCACATGCACACAGAAAAACGCAGATACCCAAAAAGTATCTGCGTTTGTACTTCGACTGATTATTTAAGTCGTCACCAATGCCTTCAGCAGATAAGCGCGAGTTCCTGTTTGGTTTACGCCCTTCGCATCTCTGTAGGTGTAACTGCCATAGGCAGAAATATCGCCAAAGTTATTGATGCCAGTAGCGTTAGTTAATGTCACATTCGAGCCGCCAAAGCTCGGATTTGTGAGGATCAAACTGTTCAAGTCTTTGATAGTGCCGTTGTTCCAGACAAAAGCGCGGTTTTGAAGGCTCGAATTCTGGGAGACGCCGACCACTTGACCGAATTGGTTGATGCCAGCGGCGGCACCGGTTGCACCGCCAAGGCTGCCGATGTTGATTTTTTGACCGTTTTGCAAGAGGAAGGGTGAGCTTGTGGCTGTAGCCCCAGTGCCACCGCTCGTACTACCGATGATTTGACCGCTATCGTTGATGTCACGGAGAGTGGCTTGTTCTGCCCCAAAGGTGCCGAGGTTGGTTAGTTTATATTTACCGTCTGCGCCTTTTTCCCACAACGCCGCAGTGTTTACGGTCTTGTCGTTGAGTCCGTCACTGTCAACTTCGCCGACAATTACACTCTTATTGTTAATTCCAACCGCTCTACCTGTGTCACCGCCCAAATCTGGCAGGGGGTTGATGAAACCTTCGCTTGAATAAAAGGCGCGGGTGCGATTTGAGGCTGTTGAGGTAGAACCGGGCCCGTAGATGTGGCGGCCAGCAATTTCGTTTTTGTTGTTGATGTCGAAGAAGTAGCTTTCAACACCACCCAAATCGGTGATTTGTAGGGTGTAATCGCCACCAGCCTCCCTTTGCCACAGCAAGCCGCGGTCTGTGGCTCGACCGGCAAATTCATCGCTTGTACCGGCGATCGCACCTAGATCATTGATGGCCGCAGTAAAGCCGCCACCACCGCGCTGAGTAACCTCTTTTCCGGTATTGTCACCGCCGCCATTTTTGATGCCAGTGCTAGTCAGTGGCTTGAACTCCCCATTTTCCCAAACAAATCCTTGATTGCGGAAGCCTGTGCCACTTACTTCGGTGGTTTGGGAACGACCAACTATTTGTCCTTTGTCGTTAATAGCATTAGCTTGGGTGGCATTGCCTGTGGGTGCGATCGAACCTAGGTCAATAGCCTGGTAGCGGTACAGCGGGATATCGTTGGAAAGGAGAGCTTTTTGTACTCCCGTAGCTACGTCTTTGATGGTTGCCAACAAGTCATCTCCGGCTTTGATTAGGGTGTTGCCCATTTCGGTGACAAAGGAGAGGAATTGGCCCGCGAGGCTGTCGCCTAAGCGCAGTTTATCTGTACTCCCATTAAATCCAGATATGGTAACGGAACCAGGGCCTGCTTCGAGAACGATTTGATCGCTACCATTGCCAAGGGAAACTGTATCGTTGCCAGTTCCTGGTTTGATCAAGTTATCGCCGTCGCCTGCGTTGATGTTGTCATCGCCGGCACCGGTGTAGATTTGGTCGTTGCCACTACCTGCGGTGACGAAATCGTTGCCACTACCTGTAACCACGCGGTTGTTGCCTTTGCCTGCGAAGACGCGGTTGTTACCTTCTCCGGCATTGATGATGTCATTGCCTGTTTGAGCGTAGATGGTATCGTCACCTGGGCTGCCGACGATGCTTTTATTACCTTCGCTAGCGAAGATGCTGGTGGCTTTTGCCCCGGCATTGATGATGTCTTTACCAGTGCCTGCAAAAAGTGTACCGCTGCCATCGCCTGTGATTAGGCTGTCATTATCTAGTAGTTTAATTTCGCTGGCGGTTCTTTCTGAATTGAGGGTGCTGGGTGAGCCAATCGACTTTGCAATCAGACTATTCAACTGCGACAAGTCACTGGATATTCCTAAGTCTGCAATAGCAGTATTGGGAAACAGGGGAAATGATGTATTCAACAAGTTATCGGGAACCATTAGAAACTCCTTTGATATGTATGTTTGGGTTGTATTTGAGCGCGTGTAAAACTACACCCTGAAGTTAGACTTTGGGATCAAGATTGATGCTATAATCTCGAAAAAACCTGATGAGAATTGAGTCGATGCCGCACTGGAAAAATCTCAAACCTTTTGCAATGACTAAAGGTTCGCCCTATCCAGTAAATGACTAATATTAGTTTTACGGGTTAACTTCCAATACTCCGCTAGGAGCGAATACTACCGTAAACTTAGCTGCGGGTACTGTCGCCTTGGTGCTGCCTGTCTGGGAAGACTTCAGCATATTTGGCAGGGGGGTTTCTTGGGTGTAATCCTTGGCTGGTTGGTTGAGGGGCTCGAAGTTGCCGATCGCCCCGTCTTGACTTGCAGTGACTCGATAGACTAGATTTTGAGTGAATGTGGGAGTAGCTTGCCAAGTCTGATTTATGCGATCGTACACTTTGAGAGCTAACTCATCTAGTTTGGTGCGATCGGTAATTTCCGCTGTCTGATTAGTGACCTCAACCGCCTGAACTTCCTGCTTACCTGCTGACACAGGCAATGCTTGGACAGTCTTATCTGTAGGGCTACTCGCAATAGCCGTTTCAGGAGACTTATTAGCAACAGGTGCAATTTCAGGAGACTTTTCAGGCAGTTTTTTTGTGCTATCAACAGCTAAAGCCGGAGGTGTTGTGCTAGTCGCCATAGCTGGCTCCGCCGGTTTATTAGCAACAGCATTAACATCTGCTACCTTAGCGGGATCTTTCCCCTCAATTGTCAAAGACTTGACGTAAATACCACGAAACTTTTCCATTTGAGTGACGCGCCACATGGCAATTGGATAAGTCACGCATACAAGTGTAAAAACTCCTACACAACCCCAAACGAATTTGTGCATCTCCCTCGCCGGGAGTGGCTTACTTTTTGTTTCCATCATCAAACCTCGTATTACTTAAATTAACGGCAAATAGGGGAATAAAGGATGCCAAGACATAGCTGTGGAAGCTACTAACAAAGCAAACATCCAGAAAAATATGGTGCGGCTTTTCACACTCTTATTCTTCCAAATCGCATACAGTATTGGCCAACTGATAAGCCAGCCAACAAGTAACATAGTTTCTTTGCCCGTGTAACTGCCGATATTTCCCCACAATTCGCTATCACTCTTGCTTCCGGGAATCCAACTGCCAATATTCCAAACAATTTTTTCTGTGGCTTTGGATGTGTCGGACAAGTGGTGAGTTACCATCATGACAAAACAGCCAATGCCAGCACTAATTAATGCAGCAGCAGCCGGGCCAGAATTGCTAGGCGGAGTTTCGGCTCCCTCAGCTAAGCTTTTCGGGAATCGTTTTAAATTATTCCAAAATTTCCCGTAGAAAGGTTCATTATCCGCATGATTTTGGCGGGATAATTGTCTGGTCATTGCTAAAATCTCCTAAGTTTGGGAATTGCTCATTAGCTGTTGCTAATAGTGTCAAATAACCGCAGAAAAATATTCTATGTCAACAGGCAAGATGCCTGTTCCACAAAAAATAAATTTTCTTGTGGGGTGGGCTTCTAGCCCGCACATAAAAAGATTATTGCGAATAGTGCAAAATCTTAGATAAACTAACTATTTACTAGAGAGCGCGAATTTTGGCAACACCAAGTCCGCTCACCATGCCGCCCATTGCAAAAAACATGATTCCCATCAAAGCTACACAAGTAGCTGTTAAAACTGGGCGATTTTTTTTGTCTAAAATTGAGTCGCCGTAGTACCACAAAATCCAGGTACAAGCTACTGCTAATGGCAATGTAAATAGCACGGTAAATTCGTGATATTCCATCAAAATGTACTGGACTAAAGGCGAGTTTGATTTCAGCCAAGCACGAGCTCCGCCAAAATCTGCGCCTGCTCGATAGCGCATATATGATAAGTTGCCGGTAGCAATGGCTAAAAAACTCAAAAGAGTTGACCAAAAGGCTAATGTACGCATTTGTGGCAAGATTTTACCGACTCCCCGTAGCAAGGGAAATGCTAAGTGTCCGGTATAAGCCATGACTACTAATGCCAACATTGAACCCATGCCGTGAATGGTTCCCATCCATCGCTGCCAAGGGCTGGGATGGAGTAGGTTAACGAAAGGCATAAACAGAAATAAACCAGCGGATAAAATGCTCAGCCCGTAGACAGAAACTTGAGCAATATCTAATTGTCTGGGAAATTCAGATGGAACTAAATCGGTAGTTGATTTTTCGATTGAATTTTGCACCGCTATCGGGCCTCATTGAGTTTGGATTGTTCGGGAACGTATTTGAGAATAGTTGCATTAGTATTTTGACTTTCTTGAGAATACAAGCCGTGCGGAGGAGTCGATCGCACATTCACGCGATCGATCGCCTTAAAATACTGCTAAAAGGACATTAACTAGCAATAGAATCCGGCTTTTTAGTTTTTAGAGCACCCAAAACTTTTACTTTTACTGCTTACTCGGCATTTCTACCGCTTCTTTTAGAAAGCAAGTAATGCAACTAATTCTCAAGAACAGATAATAAGGGACATTATTGACTTTTAGTCTTTTGTTAATTTTATTTTAAGATTTGCGTCAAAGCTTGATTCTTCAGGGATTTTACTGCCAGGTCGATCGCGAATTATTGATAATAGTTATCAAAAAGCCGATAATACGTGGCTTCTGAAACCAAAATCGGCAAAAATCCCCCCAGAGGGGATTGTAAAGTTTTGTAAAAAATAGTTGACTAAAAGGTTGGGAGTTCTCATGTTTTGGAGATATCGATGCACATACCTGATGGTTTTCTTTCACCGCCCGTAGCAATTGCCACGGGCATAGCAAGCGCAGCATTTATTGCAGTTGCCCTAAATCGAACCCGCGCCAGTCTTGGGTTGCGACAAGCTCCAGTCATGGGTTTAACCACGGCTTTTGTGTTTGCGGCCCAGATGATTAACTTTCCTGTAGCAGGTGGCACCAGCGGGCACTTGTTGGGAGGCGCACTAGCTTCCGTGGTTTTGGGTAGCCCTTGGGCGGCAACTCTGGCGATGAGTACGGTTTTTATAATTCAGAGCGTCTTGTTTGCGGATGGGGGCATCACCGCACTGGGAGCGAATATTTTTAATATGGGGCTAGTCGGAATTTGGGTGGGTTGGTGGCTGTTGCAGCCATTGCAGCAACTATTGGGAGGTTCCAGAAATCGTTTGCCGCTAGCTGCGGGGATTGCAGCCGCTCTCAGCGTTGTTGCTGCTTCGATTTGTGTGGCGATTGAATTGGCAATTTCGGGCACAGTAGAGCTGAATATCGCATTGCCAGCAATGGTAGGTATTCATATTTTAATTGGGATTGGTGAAGGGCTAATTACAGGCGGTGTTTTAACTTATCTCGTGAAAGTACGGCCGGATTTGTTACCAGGAGAACAGCCACAATTACAGAAATGGTTAGTGCCAGTAATTGGGGTGTTATTAATTAGTGGCGTGCTTTCATTGTTTGCTTCAAGTTGGCCTGATGGGTTAGAAGCGGTAGCAGAACAATACGGTTTTAAAGATAAAGAAGCTGTGGCGATTGAGATTCCAACTCCTCTCGCTGGTTACGGTGTTAAAGGATTAGAAGAACAACCAATAGGTACTAGCATTGCTGGAGTTTTAGGCTCTGCTATTTGTTTCGGTACGGCTTTTGGGATTGCTCAGTTGGTGAAATCTAAAGATGCTTAAACTTTCCATACCTTTTCGATTGCGACTGTCTCTCACAATTGTGATTGGGATTGGTTTTATGAAGACAGGTGCTTGGCTGTGGCTGGGCATTTATGGGGCGATCGCACTTTTTTGGTCACTTTGGCTGAAAGCACCGCTGCGAACCCTGCTGCAACTATTAGGAGCAGAATTAATTTTCCTCTCCTTATTAGTGCTACCACAAGGTTGGGAACGAGCGAGTTTTCTGTTGCTGCGTTCCCTCATTTGCTTGCTAGTTATGAACAGTTTTCTGCTAACTTTGCCGCCACACAGCTTCGGAATTGCCCTGAAAGGATTGCCCCTACCAGCAGGCTTACAAGAGATTGTGCTTTTAGCTGGACAATACTTAGAAATATTGCTCGCAGAAGTCAACCGGATGAAACGATCCGCTCAACTGCGAGGTTTGTCGGGTAGCGTGGGATGGCTGAGATACGCCAGTGCTTCGATGATAGGAGCGCTTTATTTGCGAAGTCTCGATCGCGCCGAGAGAGTCCACGCAGCCATGATGATTCGTGGCTACAAAGGCAGTTTGCCCGCCGACTCAAAATCAACACCAAAAGAGCGACTCTGGCTGACAGTCACGATTTTAACCGCAGCCGGATTAACAATAGCTTCTTACGGTAATTGGTAATTGGTAATTGGTAATTGGTAATTGGTAATTGGTAATTGGTAATTGGTAATTGTTACTTCTTCCCTCTTGCTTCTTCCTTTTCTCTTTCCCTCTCTGCGCCCTCTGCGGTCTCTGCGGCTAAATACTCTTAATCCTAAAATTGAGGTAAATAAAATTGACTAATCTCAAAGTTGTGCCAACAATCGAAGTACAAGACTTAGTATTCGGATATCCGCAGCAAAAACCTGTATTGCAAGGAATTTCCTTCACCTTACAACCGGGAGAAAGAGTTGCCTTACTTGGTTTGACAGGCGCTGGAAAAAGCACTTTGCTGGAAAATTTAATCGGCTTAAAAATGCCACAATCTGGCGAGGTGAGAGTGCAGGGAACTAAGCTGGAACAGGCAACTTTATCGGAAGCGCGTAAGCAGATTGGATTTTGTTTTCAAGATGCGAATGACCAGCTATTTATGCCGACTATTTTAGAGGATGTGATGTTCGGGCCACGCAATTATGGAGTACCAGAGGGAGTTGCGCGCGATCGGGCTTTAGCACTATTAGACGAATTCCGTTTGGTTGAATTTGCCAACCGTTCGGCCCACGAGCTTTCTGGGGGTCAAAGAAGGTTGGCAGCATTAGCTGCAATTTTAGCATTAGAGCCGGCAATTTTAATTTTGGATGAGCCTACAAATGGACTAGATCCGTCGTGGCGGAGGCATTTGGCTAAGGTTTTGTCGCAATTGCCGATCGAGGTAATTTTGATCGCTTCCCACGATTTGAACTGGATTGGGAAAACGACTCAAAGGGCGTTAGTCTTGGCTGATGGTCAGATTCGGGTGGATGAACAAACTCAAGAATTGCTCAAAGATCGATCGACTCTTGAATATTACAATTTACCGCCAGATTGGTAATTAGTAATTAGTCATTAGTCATTGGTCATTGGTCATTAGTCATTAGTCATTAGTCATTAGTCATTAGTCATTAGTCATTGGTAATTTGAACCAACTGTCAACTGTCAACTGTCAACTGTCAACTGTCAATGGCTTTGATTAAAGCTGGAATTTGCGAACAGTCTCGTTGTACAGATGAATAGCTAAATCCCGAAGAACTTCTTCATTCTCAATATGACTTCCTAATTTCTGTTTCGCCGAGTTGATGCACATTTGCATTAAGTCGGCGGAACTTTCGACGTAAAGCGCGATCGCCCTTTGCTGTTCTTCAAAACCAATCTCGACTTCCCCGAGCATTGGTACCGATTGACAATTAGCAGATTGGTCTAAGTTTGCCCCAATTCTTTCCTGTTTTCTCCTTTGCACTTCCTCGGAAAAACCAGAAGCAATTATCCCTGCGGGTAGCGCAAAAATCCCGATTCCCAAAAATGCTAAAATTGCTCCTAAAAATTTACCTAAAGGAGTGATAGGATAAATATCGCCGTAGCCGACAGTCGTCAATGTCACAACTCCCCACCACATTGAATCGAGGATACTCCCAAAAGCTTTGGGATGCGCTTCGTATTCAACAAAATACATGATGCTAGAGGCAAATATTAACAGAATGAAAACTGCAAAAGCTGTGGCGATTAATTCTTCTTTTTTTGCGTACAATACTGCTCCCATAGTTCGCACTGAGTGTGAATAACGGCTCATTTTTAGCAGCCGTAACAAACGCAACAGGCGAATTAAATTGATGAAGCTTAACTCGGGAAATAACAGCACTGTAAAAAATGGCAATATTGAAACTAAATCTATTAGACTTAGTGGTGTCAGACTGTATCTCAATCTTCCCCAAAGCGGGTGGCTATATCTGCGATCTACTGTACATACCCACAGCCTCAAACCATATTCTATTGTAAATACTAAGGATGCAACAATTTCGATCTTTTCTAGAATACTTTTTTGTTCTTGGGAGAAACTGGGGGAAGTAGAAGCAATAAAAGCTGCAACATTTATCAGAATCAAACCAGTGATAATAATATTGCCTGCTAAGCTGTATAAATTGCTACGCTCTGAACCTTCTAAGATTTCATGAATTATTGGTCTGAGTTGTTTTTGCACCTGAGTTTCTCCTAAACAATTAGCAATTCATGCTCGCCCTTTACCATAGCTTAAGAAGTTTTTTTGAAAACGTCAGTAGGATTTGTGAGGAGGGCTAAAAATCTGGTTATTTCAGAGATGTTTTCGTTGCAAAACTCCATATTGATCGGGGAAAGTGGGTGGTTTGGGGCAACGGCATTTTAGTAAAATTTAGAGTTAATCTGGAAGGAATCGCCAACTATTACTGGATTTGCAGGCAAACATCATGAAGGTAGCCGTATTCAGCACCAAATCCTACGATCGCACTTTTCTGACAGCAGCCAACGCCGACAAACACGAGTTGGTGTTTTTTGAACCGCGCCTGAACCTGGAAACTAGCGTTCTGACTGCTGGATTTCCGGCAGTCTGCGCCTTCGTTAACGACTCTTTGGACGCAAAAACGCTCCAGGCGATCGCCCAAAATGGTGTTCGGTTGTTGGCTTTGCGATCGGCCGGATTCAATCACGTCGATTTAGCCGCAGCCCGCGATTTAGGCTTAACTCTTCTCCGAGTTCCCGCTTATTCTCCCTACGCCGTCGCCGAACACGCAGTCGCAATGATTTTGTCCCTCAACCGCAAAATCCACCGCGCCTACAACCGAGTCCGCGAAGGGAATTTTGCCCTAGACGGCTTGTTGGGTTTTGACCTCCACGGTAAAACGGTGGGAATCGTCGGAACTGGCAAAATAGGCGCGCTAACTGCCAAAATTCTGCACGGATTCGGCTGTCGCTTGCTGGGATACGATGTTTCCCCAAACCCCGATTGCTTAGCCTTGGGGATGGAATACGTGGCGCTGGCCCAACTGTTCGCCAACTCTGATATTGTCAGCCTCCACTGTCCGCTGATACCAGAAACTTATCATTTAATCGGTGCAGAGGCGATCGGGCAAATGAAACCGGGGATGATGTTGATCAATACCAGTCGCGGTCAGTTGATCGACACTAAAGCTGTTACCAAAGGACTGAAGTCTGGTAGAATTGGCTACCTCGGCTTAGATGTTTACGAACAAGAGACGGATCTGTTTTTTGAGGATTTGTCAAATCAGGTGATTCAAGACGACGTATTTCAGCGCTTGCTGACTTTTCCCAACGTCCTGATTACCGGACATCAAGCTTTTTTCACCGAGGAAGCGTTGCAAAATATCGCTGAAACCACGATCGGCAATATCACCGATTTTGAACAAGGGCGCACTTGTCCCAATCAAATCGACCTCAGGGAAGTGAAAAAATGAGTCAAAAGAGCGATTTGTCAACGGAGGCAATTGTTTAAAATCAACCCATATCGTTATTTTTGCTTGCAATTGGTGAAGCTCTGCCTTAATCTCATCAATTAGCCCCAGCAGCCTGAATGCTTTGCTAATTGCCAGATAATTATATTGGCAGCAACTCAAAGCGTGCAATTTTACTTGACAACGGAGGAATTATCCCATGACCCAAGCTAACTTTTCTGACGACACGCAAACTATCACTGAAGTTGTGACAGTAGACCTAGTGAGTGACCAGCCAGGGGTCATCACTACAATGACCTCAGAAACTCCAGGGAGCCAGTCCCAAGATATTAAAGATCAAATTCTCACAATTTTGTCCGAGCTTCCAGCTTATCTCTCAACCTTTTTTGTTGAATATCAAAAACCTCTGATAACTATTGGTTTAATCCTGGCAGGCGCTATTAGTATTAAGGTAACGCTGGGAGTTTTAGATGCTCTTAATGATGTCCCTTTGGTAGCTCCATTTTTTGAGTTGATTGGTATCGGATATACGGGTTGGTTTGTTTACCGCTATTTGCTCAATGCTACTAGCCGCAAAGAGTTGTTGACGGAAATTGATTCTTTAAAAGAACAAGTTGTCGGTCAAGATTCTTAATTAGACAGTTGACAGTTGACAGTTGACAGTTGACAGTTGACAGCTCGCTTAGAGAAGGGTTGACAGAAGGAAAAGGGAATATTGAGAGCATCTCAGTTTTGCATTTGTATGTAGTGCTGTCCCTGATCGCGAGCGGGGACAGCACTGTAAAAAAATGTTTTTTGAAAAAATGACATACTCCCGGGAATATTTTCCAAATCTTCCCCTCTCCCCCTCTCAATTCGGATGGCAAACTTGTTGCAAAGTGGCGGTAAAGTCGGGGTAGGAAATGGCAGCGGCTTCGGCCCGGTGAATGTTAGTAATACCTGTAGCGTTGAGGGCTGCGATCGCCAAACTCATCGCTATTCTGTGATCGGTGTAGCTGTCAACATCCGCGCCAGTTAACGGAGTCCCCCCGGTAATTTCCAAACCGTCGGGTAACTCGGTAATTTGGGCTCCCATGCGGTTGAGCTCCGCAGCAGTCACGGCGAGCCGATCGCTCTCTTTGACTCGCAAGTCGGCCGCATCTCGAATGATGGTAGTACCCGACGCAAAGGCTGCGGCTACTGCCAAAATGGGGATTTCGTCAATCAGTCGGGGAATTAAGTCGCCAGCAATGGTGCATCCCCGCAACTGTGGGGAAGAGCGAACCAAGATATCTGCTACCGGTTCCCCCGCAGCATCTCGCTGATTTTGCAGTTCAATGTCCGCCCCCATCATCTCCAAAGCTTCCAAAATACCTGTACGAGTGGGATTGACACCGACATTTTCGACTACGAGTTCGGAACCTGGGACGATCGCCCCAGCAACTAGCCAAAATGCCGCCGAACTAATATCTCCCGGTACAATTACATTCTGTCCTTGCAGTTGCGCTGGGCCACTGACTGTCACGCTACAAGTTTCTGGATCGACGCTCAATTTAGCTCCAAACGCCCGCAGCATCCGCTCGCTGTGATCCCGCGACAGAGAGGGTTCTGTGACTGTAGTATCTCCATCAGCCATCAAACCGGCTAGCAAAATGCAGGATTTAACTTGAGCTGAGGCGATCGGCGAATGGTAGTGAATCCCTTTTAACTGCTGTCCGAGTATCCCTAAAGGAGCTAAAGAATTGCTCTTTCTACCCCAAATTTGCGCGCCCATTTGTTGCAGCGGCTTAATTACGCGTGACATGGGGCGCGATCGCAAAGAACTGTCACCCGTTACCGCATAAAAACGCCCCGGATGAGAGGCTAAAATTCCCAACATCAACCGCATCGTCGTGCCGGAATTACCCGCGTCCAAGACTTCCAGAGGCTCCTGTAACTCACCAATTCCAACGCCCCGGACAGTCACCCGTTCCTCGTTGAGTTCCGAAACGGAGGCTCCCAGAAGGGAGAAACATTTAGCAGTGCTGCGGGGGTCTTCTCCTAGCAGCAGTCCCTCAATTGTAGTTTCACCGCGGGCGATCGCACCCAACATCAAAGCGCGGTGAGAAATCGACTTATCGCCCGGAACTCGAATCCTGCCTCGCAGCGACAAGCCCGAGGCAGGTTTTTGAATGCTTAAAGTTTGACTTTCGCTCTTGGGCGAAGTAGTTATAATGGCAGCTTGCATGAGATAGACTAGGATGGGACGGCGTTAGCTATCCTAACCTTTTCCCAGTCATAAGTCATACCATTTTAGATTTTAGATTTTAAATTTTAGATTGGGGAATGACAGACTGCATAAGGGTTGGGAGCAGGTGGATACAGTTCCATTATTTGCTAAAACTGCGATCGGCTACAGGGGAGAGGAGATGCAACTGTACGGGTTTTACCTGAATTTCACAATTACAGTCCGTATATCTGCTGAGATTTCAGGTTCAGCTCTGAGTTATCGATCGGATAATTGACTTTGGACTGAACAAATTTATATTTCTGACTGCGAATTGTAGATTTTGTATTTTTTTACCAAAAGCTCCGGAATTTAGAGCCCAGATAATCTAAAATCTAAAATCTAAAATCAAAACTCTAAAATCTCAAACTGCCCGAACCACAATAACTCCTACACTTTTATTTATGCTGACGCATCATCGCAAGCCTGTAAGTTTATCGCTAGTATCCACAGATTTACCTTTGTGGTCAGTTGTTGAAACCGCTGGTACCCTGTATCAAAAAGACCGGGATCGCTTTCACTTGTTGTTGCACGAACCAGCAATACTCGATCGGCAATTTTCCGACGCATCTGACACATCTGGCGAGCAAGTTACGATCTTGCCCACAACTACAAAACCCCGGTTGCTGTGGCTGGAAGTTTCGCCCTATCGAGTGATTATGACGATGCAAGGAAACGGCAAGTACAGTTACCGCCACTGCTGGGAACGCGGAATGTACGGCCTGAGCCGTTATTGGCTTCAGGGCGAATCGCTGGCGACTCCCGAACAGTTGCGCCTCCGAAACTTCACCCGCAACTTGACCCTGACAGGCAAGCCGGAACCGGAACACCTGCGGTTAGAATATGAGTTGTGGTCGGAAAAAGTACAACTCGGTTCCTATATTTTGAATCTAGAAATTCATCATTAAATTTGGGAATTGGGCATTGGGCATTGGGCATTGGGAATGGGTAATTAGTCAGAAGTCATTGGTTATGATGTAGGCGATCGCCAAAAACAATAACATCTTGCTGGATATTATAATTGATTTTCTGGTTGTTTTTGTAATTACCTATTTAGCGATCGCTCTTACAATAATTAATGAGTTTTTCAGTCAAAGCGTCTTGATCTTTGGCTGCTTGATTTGCTCGCTGTCCCGCTTGGACAATATCCGCTTTAGCTTTTTTGATTTGCTCTCGACCTTCTATACTTGTAGAAGCCCGATTTCCTGCCTCAAGAGCTTTGCCCATGTCGCCGATTCCTTGACCCATTTCCCCGAAAAATTTAACCGACGGCGCCTGAATTTCTTTGAGGGTTGCATCTGTGATTCGCAAAGCCTCAATTTCTTTAGCTGTCTGGTTCAAATCTTTAGCTAAGTTCTTGCTCGTTGCAGCATCGTAGGTGCCGTTCTTAAAATTGATGAGAGCGTTGCCTTTGGTGACAATTGCAATAAGTTTGGTACACTGGACAGTTCGGTTATCGCCGCTGCAACTAATCGTCAGCGTACAGCAAGCAACAACTACGAACAGGATGGCAATTTGTTTGCGAAAAAAGTACATGAATCCTCGGTTGCAAAAAGTAAATTATGGGATGTTGTAGTAGAGTGTTTCAGTCGATTTTCCATTTTTAGATTTGAGATTTACTCCTCGATCTGAATCTGGGGGCTTTAACTGGGGTCTAAAATTGGGAGCGATCGCTTGACAGGGGTACGTCGAACGGTATCCGTTTTTTGGCAAGGGCGATCGATATATCCACTGTCAAAACACTCCTGCGGCTTTCAGACACGCTCTGCTAAACTAAACTACGTAGCCGTTTAGGAACTATGGTCAAAAACAGCAATAACCTACAGAAGGGCAGCATTTGGGGATATCTTACCCTGCTTTTGCCTATTTGCTTGACGGCGGTTGCCAGTTTCGAGTCGGGAACGATGTTTTGGGCGATCGCCACCACAGCGGGCGTTGCTTGGGCTTACAAGCTTTACCAGCAGCAGCAAAAACACAGACTCGCTCATTTAGACTCGGTTTTCTACAGGTTGATCAAGGAAAATCAAGGGCGAGTTACGGCCTTGGATTTGGCGATGAATGCGAAACTCCCGGGAGAAAAGGTTCAAGAATATCTCGACGAACGGGCTCTTGAGTTTGCCGCCGATTTTCAAGTAACCGAAGAAGGCGGAATTTTGTATTATTTTCAAATAGCCCCCACTGTCACTCAAAGCGAAACACCTAATGTCGCAATAGCTGTTCAAGAGCCTCCCACAAATCGGGAAAAAGCACAAGAGAAAAAACCAAATTTATTTCCGATTGCTCAAACCAAGACTCCTCAAAAGCCCAAAATCTCTTTTACCCAAACAGAACTTTCCCGCAGGTTCAAGGTTCATGCAAGTACGATCGGCAAATGGAAAGTTAAGCCAGAGTTTGCTCAGTGGAGTAGCGAAAAAGACCCGGAGGCGATCGCCTGGGAATATTCTACAGACAACAAGCGATTTTATCCCAAAGATTGATCGGAACAGTTGACAGTTGACAGTTGACAGTTGTTGACAGTTGACAGTTGTTGACAGTTGACAGTTGACAGTTGACAGTTGACAGTTGTTGACAGTTGACAGTTGACAGTTGTTGACAGTTGACAGTTGTTGACAGTTGACAGTTGACAGTTGACAGTTGACAGTTGATAGTTGACAGTTGGAAGAGGGAGAAAGACATAAACAGCAAGCTTTTTAGCGATCCGTATTGTAGATTTAATTAGGTGGACTTACTTGTGGGTTCAAATATACAAAGAAACCGGGTTTATACGAAGTTCTGCGGTTGGTAACGAAGAATTTCGGAATAAAGGGGGTTTTTGAAACTCGATCGCGTCCTGGAAAGATTATGCTCGCTGTTGACCGATCGACCTCTTTAGGTTAGTTTATGTAAAATCCTGTTTAATAGAGTTTGCCCGATAAATATCGGTAAATTCGATCGCCATATCTGTTCATTTTTTCTTCTATGTCCACACCAACCTTGCGAGTAATCGCGCGCCTCGTAGCCTTTCCCGACAAAGTAGCAGAACTTAAATCTCTACTTCTGAGCATTATGGAGCCAACTCGCCAAGAAGAAGGCTGCATCAAATACGAACTTCTCCAAAATCAAGCCGATCCTACAGATTTTACCTTCCTTGAAGAGTGGGAAAGTGCAGCTTTGCTCGAACAGCATCTCGCCTCAACTCACATTCAAGCCGCAGTGAAGAAATTAGACGGTTTAGCAGTTGCGCTTCCAGATATTCGCCGCTATGAATTGTTAGCTTAATTGGTTTTTAGGTTGAGTTAAATTAATGTCTGCTACATCTTCGATACCCCCTAACAGATAGGTACGTAGTTGGGATGCGAGCCCTCTTTAGACATACATATAAAGAGGGCTGAAGCCCAACTACGTACCTAAATTTCTATGATGGCTACTATAAAACCCCCTTAATAAAGGTGGAAGAAGAGTTAGAGTTAAAATTGTAGCAATTTCCGAGATTTTTATGACAGTAGCAACAATCAAGCAGTTATTTACTTATCCAATTAAAGGGCTAACACCGCAAGCAATGTCGGAGTTTGCTTTAACGAAAGGACATGGTATTAAGGGCGATCGCGCTTTTGCGCTGCTGTTTACAGATTATCTTGAAGGTGCAAAGATGCCCGCCTATAGCGCGTCTTGGATTAGCAAAAAATATTTGGCGGTTCAAAACGATTGGCCTCTGCTAGCAGCTTTGGAATGCCATTATCAACCCATTTGTGACAAGTTAAGAAAAAGTGCAAATTGTCAAGGGGGTAGACTTGCAAGAGGTAAAATAGGATAAAACCTTGACCGGGTAAGCAGTTGAGC
>NZ_JAEQDD010000109.1:0-17534 GCF_020737885.1 Microcoleus sp. PH2017_34_RAT_O_A
AACTACGTACCTTAAGAGCGCTGAAGCGCAACTACGTACCTTAAGAGCGCTGAAGCGCAACTACGTACCTTAAGAGCGCTGAAGCGCAACTACGTACCTGTAGCTTTACTTATTCTTATTGAACGACTGTTTGCCAAACCCAAGACAAAGCAATCGATCGCCCTCAGCGACATTTGGGTCATTCTGTAAATAATCCCCCAACCACTCGCAACTCCGAGCAATAATATTATTTAGCTCCAAATTCTCCACAGGTAACAGAATTACAGTCCGATCCCTGCTAGCAAAACCCAGAGTTTTGCTGTCAGAACTAAAAGTAACGCTCAACACCCGATCGCTCGATTCCAAAGTCTTCGATAGCAGCGCCTTCTTGCCGTCAAAATTCCACAGCTTAACAGTATTTCCCGCACTCGCTGCCGCAATCAATTTGCCGTCTGCGCTGAAACTCACGCTTTCCACAGTATCGCTGTGGTTGAGTTTTTCAGTTAAATTAGCTGTCTTACCATCAAAAGCCCACAAGTAAACTTTTTTGTCAGCACAACCAGCAGCAATAGTCTTACCATCTGGACTGAAACTGACATTTCTTACACTGTCTGCGTGATCGAGAGATTTCAGCATCTTCGCCGATGTACCGTTAAATTGCCAGAGGTAAACTCTCTTTTCTCCAGCCATTTCAGCATCATTTTGTGTTTCACTTGCTTTATTCTCAGCAGCGGTAGCAGTAGCAATTGTTTTGCCGTCAGGGCTGAAACTAACGCTAATTACTGGATTGCTGTGATCGAGTTTTGCAAGCATTGTTGCTTTAGTACCGTTCCAGCGCCAGAGATACAATTTGCGATCGGCACTGGCGGCGGCAATTATCTTGCCATCTGGACTAAAACTCACGCTTCTCACAAGGCCACTATGACGCAGGGTATCTAACAGTTTCCCGTTTAAACTCCAGACTTTCACGGTTTTGTCATCGCTGGCAGAAGCCACAGTTTTATTGTCTGGCGAAAAGCTCGTCCAGGTAACAGAATCCTTGTGGTCTGTTAAGGTTTTGATTAAACTGCCATCAGGGCGCCAAAGTCTTACCGTATTGTCGCCACTAGCAGATGCAATTGTTTTGCCGTCCCCACTAAAACTGACTTTATAAACCCAATCTCCATGCCCGGATAAAATCTTATTCAACGGAGTGCTGTTTGGTTGCCAAAGTTTCACCATCTTGTCCTTGCTGGCGGAAGCAATCGTGCCGTCGCTGCTGAAAGTTACGGCCCTCACGTCGTCTTGATGTCCTCGAAAAGTGTTGAGCAAATTGCCACTGCGACTCCAAATTTTTACCGTATCGTCGGCACTGCCGGTGACTATTTTTTCGCCGTCGCGACTGAAACTCGCGCTGACAACTCCGTCGTTGTGTCCTTTGAGAGTTTTGATTTCCTCACCCTTTCGATTCCAAATTTTGGCTGTGGTGTCGGCACTGGCTGAGACGATTTGTTGGCTGTCGGGACTGAACTTCACGCTGTAAACAATGTCAGAATGTTTGGTTAATGTTTTGGGATTAATTTGAAATTTCTGGGTTTTACCTTTGCGATTCCAAAGTTTGATAGTTTTGTCAACACTTGCGGTCGCAATTGTTTTGCCGTCGGGGCTGAAACTGACGCCGAGCACCCAGTCTTTGTGTTTGGTTAAGGTTTGCAGCAATTTTTTTGTTTCCAGGTTCCAGATTTTGACGGTGTTGTCGTGACTCCCGGAAGCTAGGGTTTTGCCGTCGGGGCTGAAACTGACGCTGGTAACAATTTTGGTGTGGCCGGATAAAGTTACGATCGCACTTTTGTCGTTATCCACTTGCCAAATTTTAATTGTGCGATCGGCGCCACCAGTTGCGATCGTTTTCCCATCCGGGCTAAAACTAACACTCGTCACGCTATCGCCGTGCTTGAAAGTCTTTAATAACTTACCTTCTTTGCTCCACAATTTAACCGTTTTGTCAGCACTTGCCGAAGCAACTGAATTGCCATCTGGACTCACACTCACATCCAAAACAAACTTGCTGTGCTGCTCAAAACGGTTGCGTTCTTGCACCCCCGAAACTGCTTGTCTGAGCCTCTCAGCAATCTTATTTTTAGTATCCACAGGCAGCGCCGTACTTTTCAGAGAATCGCGACCGATTTTGATACTATTTTCCAACACTCCTAATTGATTTTTTTCATTAGAAAGCACCAAAGCCTCCGATGCGGAATTTAGGGCATCAGTCCGACTTGTTTCTGCTTCTTGCCGCGCGCTTTCTGCTAATTTTGCTTGCTCGAATCCTATCCAAGAAACACCTCCGAGTACCAGCACTCCTAGAATCGCCGCCCGCAATTGCCATCTCCGAGTTTGATAAAGTTGAGCTTCCGCTTGGTGCTGTTTGTCTCTAGCTAAGCGCTGGTTGTCTCTAGCTTCCGACAGCAAAGCATCTCGCTCTCTGTCTTTACGAATTTGTTCAATTTCATCTCGGTTAATTTGGTTTTGCTTGCGTAGTTCCTCAAATTCTGCTTTTTTATCTAATTCCTGCTGCTGGCGGATGAAGCTAACTAGATAGTCGTGAACGAGCTGATAAAGCTCTGCCGGCAGTTCAGTCCACCGAAAAACTAAACCGGATTTGACTAACAGTTCTAAGACTAAATCTAATTTATCAGTGGCTGCAAATATCGCTAGATCGGAGGCTAATTCGGCGCGGGTTTTCAGGGGGCGAATCTCATCTTCATCTGTGAGAAAATACAATATTCGGCGAGCAGCCCCTTCATTTTCTGGCCCGCAATCTTTGATGACTTCTTCGAGAAATCTTTCGACTAATTTTTGTTGGGGACTGTTGCCCAGTTCCTGATATTGAGTTAAAGTTCTAATGTCCTCTTGTTGGAGTTGAGCGCCCACAAGTTGCAGTTCGATCGGGCGGACTTCTCCCAATTCTCCAGCTAAATCTTTGACTAATTCTTCGATCAGCTCCGGTTCTAAGTAAAACTGCGATCGTTCAGTTAAAGTGCGAATTACCGCTCGCGCATCGCCCTGGGAAAAATTACCCAAATAAAACAGAATATCTTTGCTGAGAACGTCCGCTAAAATATCATTGTTGATAAATTTTGTTGGGTTTTTGGGTCGGGAAAATTCCAGCAAATAGTGCAGGTAATCTTCCCGCAAAGACAGGACGACTTTTAAATACTTGATTGTCAAGCATTCCCGCAAAAAATCAAAGAATATCTGTCTTTCCGCAGGCTCTTTCCACACGAAAAAGAATTCTTCAAATTGGTCAAATATCAGAACAGTTACTAGATGTTCTGAGTTTGTTTGCAACTCTTTGATGATTTTCTCATATTCGATCGCCTGTTTTTCGACAATTACTTCTACAGGCTGTGACTGCTCAATCCGATCCTGATTTACTCCAACCGAGCCGCCGTTAAATTCCTGCCGCAGATTGCCGTTGGCTGCGCCTGCTGCGCTCAAATCTCCCGAAGCCGATCCCGGTACTGCATCGAAAATGTCGCGATCGAATATTTCAGCTTTCCCGGCAGATAACTGTCTGGTCAATTCCCGCGGCCAGTTGTTGTAAACTTGCAGCACTACAGGCAAAACAGTCCGCATTTCGATCTTTTTTTGCTTGAGAGCCGGCACTAATCCCCCGGTGACAATTGAACTTTTGCCAACTCCAGACTGACCGTAAATTACTGTCAGTTTGTCCGGGGTATTGTTCATCCTATATATCAAGCGATTGAGGTCTGCTTCTCTACCGGAAGCGGTAATTTCGTCAGCAATAGTAGGAGCGGCGGCAACTGTTTCGGCGGGATTAATCGCTTCTCTGTGTGGCTGCAATTTTCCGGCTCCAATAAAAGCTCGGAAGCGATACGTATGTTCTACCGCTCGATAATCTTGCTTAAGCTGAAATGCTTTGAGATATTCTCCCCGCTGAAAATAGAATCCTCGCAGCATTTCTAAAACCCGCAAATACAGTTGCGGGTTGTAGCAAGGTTCGGTTTGCGATCGAGCTAGCTCTAAATGTGCGATCGCCTCCTCAATCTCGCCCAACTCGCTCTGAGCCTCTGCTAAAATTAACAGATATAAGCCTAGATGCTGCGATGTTAGAGGCGTTGCGTGTCCCGTCGCTTCAAATTTTGAGTTGAGAGCTTGTAGGGCGACTAAAGCCCATTCTTTCGCCCCTTGCCAATTCTTTTGCTCTAAGGCTACTCTAGCCAAAAAGCCGTAATCTTGAGCCAAATTAACTGTTGAGTTTTCCATATTTTCATGTAACCTCCGAGCTTTGATAGCTAAATTCCAGAGTGCATCCCAATCTTCTAAATGCTGCAATACTTCGCCGAGTTGATTGATGAATATACCGACGGCATCCGGCTGTCCTGCGCGTTCGAGAACATCAATACATTGCTGAAAATAGTTTTTAGCTTCCGTCCAGTAAGGACGGTTGCCGCTGCGGTGCTTTTCTGCTTGAAAACGGTAGCAAAGACCGATGTGAAATAGTAGAATCCCCTCTAATACTGGTGCAGGGTGAACGGTAAATAACAAATCGCTAAATGCTGTTTTTGGGCCGATAAATGCTACTTGATACTTCCAAAAACTGAGACTTTTTTGATACAATTCAAGAGCTTTATGGATGCGGTGACCAGCATATTCGTCTCGGGCGCGAATAAATTGCAAGCTTGCTTCAATAGCTGGTTCTAACCTGATGTTGCAAGTTTGCAAGTCTTGTCTCGCCGACTCTAATTCAGTTAAAGAATTGGCTCCGAGAATGGCAGAGTTACTTAAACGCCATTTGCCGCTTTCTAAAATCTTAGCAAAAATGCGATCGCAACTTTTGCCCAAAAAATCCACCAACTCGTCTGGGCCCAGCACAAATTCAACACTTGTCGTCCAAGTCTCGATATCTGTGACTAACCGAATCAGTTTTTTTAAGATTTTGTCTGTCACCCACAGCACCACTGGGAAGGGAAAATTATTGCGAAATTCTTCCCTGACGTAGTTGGTAGATGTCAGTACGCGATCGATCGCACTTACCGATTCCAATCCAAACACCATTAAAGCTTGAGGCTGGCTGCCTTCAAGTTCGGTTTCTATCGTCGTGTACAGAGTTTTAACAGATTTCGGGAGGACAATTTCTCGAATCTCGACACCAGACTGCTGCCGCAATTGCCGTACAGTTTGTTCTCGCATCGCACTGTAATTGCACCGCACCAAAATCAGCGAAAATTGCCCCTGAGACATTGAAAGAGTCCGGGAGAGAGTTTGCAGCGCACTTTTATTTTGCTCTGCTGCGGTGTCTTGGTGGCAGTGCGAATTAACCATAATATTTGAAAATCCTGATAGATATAGATGCTTTCAGTTGACAGTTGATAGTTGACAGTTGACAGTTGACAGTTGACAGTTGACTGTTGATACCAATTTAATGTGAAGTTGCATATATCTCGATCCCCCTAAATCCCCCTTAAGAAGGGGGACTTTGAGGATATTTCTTGTCCCCCCCTTATTAAGGGGGGTTAGGGGGGATCGGATTCGGGAGTAGCCTCTAACATCACAATTATTCAGAGTTCTATTCTCTCTCTGTGTCCTCTGTGTTCTCTGCGGTTAAA
Organism: Microcoleus sp. PH2017_34_RAT_O_A; assembly: GCF_020737885.1. Taxonomy (NCBI): domain Bacteria; kingdom Bacillati; phylum Cyanobacteriota; class Cyanophyceae; order Oscillatoriales; family Microcoleaceae; genus Microcoleus; species Microcoleus sp. PH2017_34_RAT_O_A. The sequence goes on from NZ_JAEQDD010000109.1 coordinate 5,589, forward strand.
TCATTCCTATGCAACGGTCAACGATATAATAAATATAGCCTTTCTCAAAAAGATGAGGTATGCCTGACAGCTTATATAACCAATTAAACTCTTAGGGCTAAAGCCCAACAACGTACCTTGTTTTTAGCTGCCCGTACCTCAGCTCTGAAACTGTCCGATTATATTAGCCGATCGCCCTTAAAACATACCCGAAGAAATACATACTCTGTTATTATCATAATCTCAGGAAAATCAACCGGATTTTACTGATTTTTTTTACCCTCGGTGGCTCACATTCTCCCGAGCAAAAAAGTCGTGAAGCGTAGCTATCCCGTAGGGAATCGCCAAAAATCCCACAAATCTGATGCAGTTATTCGCAAACGGCTGAAATCTTGCATTCCCTGCTTTGCTGGCCCCTCGCCGCACTGAGATAAACTACGGGCGGCGGTTCCTCAATGACAACTTGCACATTTTCGATCGCATTTTCGATCAGAATTTTATCAATCTCCATATCTAAATTAGTAGCTGAAAAATCAGGTCGATCCCAATCTTCGCTTTCTTCAATGAGGATTGTTGTGGTTGGTGCCGCCATCTCTAAATCAAGCTCATCACCTAAATTAGAAACTTGCTTGTTTGGCTCGATTTTCTGACCGGTATCAGTAGCTAAAACTTGAGTGTTATTGGCAATTAGTACGATCGGCAGTGCTACCATTGCACTTATCGTTTGTCGCGCCGTGCTTTTCCTCATAATCTCCTCCTAGTATCAACTAAATTTTGGTGCTGCTATAAATTTAAACATCGGCCGCTACTTGACTGCGCTGCTATTATTTAATCGTCGCTTATTTTCGAGAAAATATACCCGATATGTGACACTTCGGGGCAAGTTTGCCTGACGGAGGGTATCCGGCTAACTCTTCCCGTTTCTATTGATTACTTGAAAACTCTTAAACAATCAGGTTTTCCTGTAAGTAATTTTGGAAATGAGGGTAAATAGGTACGTAGTTGGGCTTTAGCCCTCTTGGGACATATAGCCTTTCTCTAAAAGGTTCGCGGAGCAATTTTGTGAGAAAAAGCTTGACATCGTAAGGGTTGCAGCATACATCGGCATACCTCATCTTTCGCTCGAAAGGCTATATATCTAAAGAGGGCTGAAGCCCAACTACGTACCTTGATTGATTGGACAGAATTCTCGTTACCAGGAAGAGTCTGGTAATGCAGAGTGGCGAGGAAGAGCCACCAGCAAAATCGAGACGGTTGCTACTTAGTCAAACCGTGTTCGAGAGCGTAGCGAACCAACTCAGTACGGCTGTTAGTACCAGTTTTGCTAAACAAACGGCTGACGTACTTTTCCACATTCCGCACGCTAGTTTCCAAGCGGCGGGCAATTTCCTTATTCATCAAACCTTGAGCAACCAAATCCAAAACACTTTGCTCTCGCGGAGTCAAATCAATTTTAACCGACGAACTACTTTGGACGATCGCACTCCGCCCGCTTAGCAAAGACTCAATTCTCGCCATTTGGCTGGCCAAAGCAGCAATATCAGGACTTTCAGCATTGCCGCCCGTCTCCTTAGCCGCCGCGCGGCGGGCGAGCAAATTCGTGACAATTGCCACTAACTCGTCGGGATCGAAGGGTTTAGAAAGATAAGCATCGCAGCCTGCTTGATAGCCTTGAATGCGATCGCCAGTCATCCCCTTAGCCGTCAAAAACACCACCGGCAAAGCCTTATAGCGAGGATCTTCCCGCACTTGCTTGAGAAACTGATAGCCGTCCACCTGCGGCATCATAATATCTGAAATCACCAAATCCGGATTCATCTGCTGCAAGAGTTCCCAGCCATCCCGAGCATTACTGGCAACCTCAACCGAAAAATCGCTATCTTCCAAATAAGCTTGTACTGCTTCCCGCAAGCCCGGTTCATCATCTACCAATAATAGTCTTGCTGACATATCCCTTACCCTTACGTTTTACCACTATTATCTTTTAATTTAGCCGAATTCAACTATTTTTTCACTCCATCTATAGAAGCAACTCCAAAAATTGCGATTAAACTCAAAAGTTTTGAGTTGGGTTTCGATCCAACAGACAAGATTACAAAAATAGTTAGGACTGGCTTTCCGGCCCATCCCACAACAATCATTTTTTCTGGGGCGATTCTCCAGATCGTCGTCCCACAAAAATGATTGTTGTGGGACGATGCTCAGATCGTCGCCCGAAAAATTGATCAAAAAGACTTTTACCAGAAAGAATTGGTTGAAAGCCCGATCGGGAGAAATTAAAATCAGACTATTGATTATTCCAATCCTCGGACTTAAAGGTAGAGGTCGTTCTTCAACTGTCAACTGTCAACTGTTGAAAATCTTGTCTATTCTTAAAGCCTTCCCAATTAAACTTTTGAACGATCGGTCAAAATTTCATAACCGGTATCCGTCACCAACACAGTATGCTCGAACTGAGCAGACATAGCATTGTCAACCGTTACAGCAGTCCACTTGTCAGCAAGCGTCCGAGTGTACTTAGAACCTGCATTCAAAATCGGTTCGATCGCCAATGTCATACCCGATCGCAATTTCACGTTAGGCATTTCGCGGGTGCGGAAATTGAAAACCGACGGTTCCTCGTGCAAATTGCGCCCGACACCGTGGCCTGTAAACTCCTCAACAATGCTAAAACCGTTGCTTTTGACATGATCTTCGATCGCACCAGCGAGATCGAGCAAATAAGCACCAGCCTTGACTTGTTCGATACCTTTATAGAGAGCTTCTTCTGCAACTCTAATTAATTTTGCCGATTCCGGTGTCACTTCCACAACTGCGATCGTGATGCAAGAATCGCCGTGAAAACCTTGATAATATGCTCCCGTATCTACTTTGAGAACATCTCCGGATCGAATTACTTTTTTAGGGCTGGGGATGCCGTGAACAACTTCGTTATTAATGCTAGAACAAATTGAACCAGTGAAACCGTGATAACCTTTAAAACTCGGAGTTGCACCCATTTCACGGATGCGTCTTTCGGCATAAACATCCAAATCAGCAGTAGTCATTCCCGGTTTCACAAGTTGAGAAATTTCTTTCAGAACCGTGGCGACAATTTTCGCTGCTTGCCGCATTATTTCGATTTCGCGTTCAGACTTAATTTCAATGCCTCGACGCTGTTTTGTGACTTGGGGTTCTTTAGTTGGGCCAGAAAGCAGACTGCTAAAAATATTCATGTATTGAATGTCAGGTAATTTTGTGATTTGAGGGCGGGTATAGCAGTGGACAGTTGACAGTGGACAGTTGACAGTTGCACAGTCAGGAAATCAAACCGTTGATGCTATGGGTTAGGAGGCTCTATTCATGAGGTTATTTATGTCCTCATCGCTGGGGCGATTGCTATAAAAGCAAAAAACGGCAAATATTGGGTTTTTTGGGGAAAAACGGGTTTGTTGTTCCGAGCTGTCGATCGCTTGTCCTTTAGCTAGCTTAATATTTTTCTTGGTAATCTGCACGGGAGAGGGAGAGGGGGAGAGGGGGAGAGGGGGAGAGGGGGAGAGGGGGGACAGGGGGGACAGGGGGAGAATGGGAACAATCCTCTTTTTTCCTTCTTCCCTCTTCCTTCTGACTAATGACAACTGACTAATGACTTCTTATTTATTTCCAGTTTTGCCACGAACTATTGAAGATAGAAGTACCCGGAAATGCGATCGGATTCTTATTTTGCTGCAACCGCAACTGCAACGCCTCCAAATTTGGCTCGCGGGAGGGCAATTCGTCCACCAATTCATAGGGTAAAATCCCCTTTTCTAGGGAAAAAGCAGCCGTAACTCCCGCAGCAGCCCCAGCAGACCATTCAAAGGAATGCACTCGATAAGCAGCCGCTGCCGTGTGGCTGACAGCAATACTTTTACCCGCCACTAACATATTGTCAATCTTCTGAGGAATCATTGCCCGCAGGGGAATTTGGAACGGATAAGCCGATCCTTGACCTTTGCGAGTGCCTTCGCGTTCGGTGTTTCCCGGTGCTTCTGGCGGGCTGTTGGTCATGCAGGGGTGAAAGTCGATCGCATAATGACCGATACCTACACTATCAGGATAAATCGTGGCGCGCGATCGCGATTTTGTCTCCTCAACAGACTGAATTCCCACAGCCAAAGCCGGCGCATTCAAGCCTCCCAAAGCCAGCCACAAATTGCGATACTCTTGTTCCGACAAATTCTGGCGGTAAAAATCCGTCTTAAAATCATTGCGAGACATATCAACTTCCCACACCGTAAAACCTTGAGGTTGAGTAAAAGTCGGCCGCCCAATAATCCGCCGCCCCTCCCGCATATAAGGATACTTAGAAAGTCCGTGAACCGTCCCCATGGGCGAATCCAAGCCGCTCAAAAAGCGATTGTTAGGATAAGGCTTTTTCACTCCATTACCTAATTGCGAGTCAGTGGTTCCTGCTACCAGCCAGTAGAAATATCCTTTCGCATTCTCTTCACCGCGGCGCAAAGTTTCCGCGCGCAAACCGCCCATCCAGCCACCCGGTTGCAGTTGACCGTTTGCTGCCAATTGCGATCGAGAATAAATTAAATTATCCTCGGCAGAACCGGGACGGTAATCATTCCCCCACGTCCAGTTTTGCATGGAAATATCCCCAGGATAAATCGGGAATTGCTTCGGGTCGGCAGGGCGCGGCTCATCCGGTCTCATGCTCCTAATTTGGCGGTAGCTAAAAACTAGCGGAAAACTAGCTAATCTCGCTAATTCATAACTGTAGTAAGGAGCGTATTGTTGATAGAAAGACGGCTGTTGGTGCTGCTGCGGTTCCTTCGTTGCCTCCATGGCAAAAGTGTAGGTAAAACCTTGGGTGCAGTAAGTGTCGCCGTTGGGGCTGGCGGAGGAAGGTTCCAGAGGAGAACGCGGGTCAATTCCCAGGCGGTAGGGAACATCGGCAAGTCCGATTAATTCGCCTGTTTCAGTCGCATCTACCACGAACCAATCTGCACCTCTCGGTTGGGATTTTGACTGGTTTGGTGGTTTGGAAGTAAACCGAATAATAGTTTTGTTAAATCGCGCCGAGTTTTCGTAGCGATAGGCATCTTCGATGGTTTGAGACAGAGTTTCGGTGTTGATTGGCGGGGTGTTGGCGGCTGGTTTGTGTTGAATGCCGATCGCACTTTTAATCTGTTGGCCCCCAACCGCATTCCCCGCCGAGGCCGGAGTAACTGCTAGTTCTTTAATCACCGTATTGGGAAACCATTTCAGCTTCCCTTTGCCTTTTTCTGCGGCATCTTGCAAAATGTCAGATAGAATTTTGTGGCCGTTGTAGGGCATAAAACAGGAATAGCTAACCCAACAGCCGCCGGGATTTAGTCTCCCGTAATGTTCCTTGATGCGCTGCCGCAGTTCTAGGTAGCCGCGCGGGTAAAATAAGAGCGATCGCTGAGTGTCTCTTTCATCTAGTGCGGAGGTTCCCTGGGAGGAAATTTGACCGCCCAGCCAGTCAGTAATTTCGGTGATGCAAACGGTGCGCCCCGCCAGCAAACCTTCGTAGGCGGTAGCAGCACCTGCTAGCCCGCCACCGGCTACGAGAATGTCGCAAGTTTCCTCTTTGTCGGGATTGCGAGGAAGCGCAGCCAAGGCTGGGGTAATAGCCGAGAGGGAGGTAATCAGGCTGAGGGTGAAGGTGACGAGCGATCGACCTTTGAGCGAAGAAAATAGATACCGTCGCAGTTTAATCGGAGATTGTGGAATCAATTTAGACATAAGTGAACAACACTCATCGCATCCAAATGTTTATTTTGCAGTATACTGGTATTTCGCCGTGTTGTCAGGGCAAACTTTTTTATACAAGAGGCATAAATACCATCAACAACTATATAAAAGCAGGATAAACCTTATGCTTAAAATCGTCAAATTTTTTAGATCTTTGATTCCTTTTGAGAGTTTAACAATTACGACAAGTTTAACTTTTTCGGAAGTTTTGCACAGGTTGGACGAAGTTGTCACTCCTCCCAAACTTTTTAGAGTAACTCTACCCTTCGGCCCGCCACCTGCAAAACCTTACGAAGGAACAATTTCTGGCAATACCTTCAAAATCAGTCGCATCATCACGGGCCGCAATTCATTTTTGCCAATTATCGAAGGAGATATCCATTCTCAACCGTTTGGTTGTTCCATCAAAATTAGGCTGACTTTACATAAAATAGTCCTAGCATTTATGATTCTTTGGCTGTGGACAACGGGCAGTATTGGAATGTTTGCTTTATTTGCTTGGTTAGTAGAACCCTCTGTGGGCCCAATATTTTTACCGATATTAGGAATGTTTATTTTTGCATGGCTTTTGTGTTTGATTCCTTTTAAAATAGAAGCAAAATCAGCTATAAGATTTATGTCAATTCTCTTAACATAAAGTAACTTGTTGCGGGATTTTGTGAGCTATAAGGCAATACCGTTTACTGATATAGCGCCCTGGGGGTAAAATCCGATGAGAAATAGATACGGAGATTGCTTCGTTCCTCTCTTCGGACTATCTTAAGTAAACCGTATTGAGCTATAAGGCGTGCATCTGGTTGTTGAAGCCTGAAGAAGCATGACCGCATATAAGTTATTAGTTATAATTTTATATTTACTGCGGTCATGCTTCGCCCCTACGGATATATTTGCTAAAACCAGATGCACCCGTTATAAGATTTAAAATAATCCGCGTCAATCGCCGTTCATCTGCGGTTAAAAATTCCAAACTTATGCGTCAAAACGAACTCAAACAAAAAATCAAACAAGGCGAAACAGTCCTCGGCTTATTTATGAACTGCGCCTATCCCGCATTCATGGAAATCTGCGGTCATGCTGGATTTGATTTCGCCGTCATCGACATGGAACACGGCCCCCTGCACCCGCTAGCGGCTGAAGATTTGTGCCGCGCCGCCGACTGCGTCGGAATTGCACCCATCGTCCGCGTCCGCAAAAACGACGGCCCACAAATTCAACGAGCTCTCGACATCGGCAGCGCAGGGGTTCAAATACCTCAAATTGAAAGCAAAATCGATGCTGAAACCGCTGTCAAAAGCGCTAAATACAGTCCTCTGGGCGCGCGCGGCCTTTCTTTCGCTACGCGGGCGGGACGTTATACTGCTGCGGGCGTTGATATCACGGACAAACTCAATGAAGAATCCTTGGTGGTGATTCACATCGAAGGTAAAGGCGGCATCGACAACCTGGCAGAAATTGTGACTGTCCCTCATATTGATGTGATTTTTCTGGGGCCTTACGATCTGTCACAGTCGATCGGCATTCCGGGCCAAGTTCGCGATCGGCGAGTCATCGACATGATGCAGGAAGCAGTGCAAACCATCCGCAAAGCAGGTAAAGCAGCAGGTACTTTTGCCGACAACCCGGAAATCGCCAAGCAGTGGATTGATGCTGGCGTTCAGTACGTTGCAGTTGGGGTCGATGTTGCCGTCTTCCTGCGGGCTTGTCAGTCGCTAGTCAAAGCAGTGCGGAATTAAGTTGCTAAGTAAATCCACTTAATTAAATGTGAAATAGCGATCGCTAAAAAGCTTGCTGTGTATGTCTTCTTACTTCTTCGCTCTTCCTTCTTCCCTCTTCCCTCTTCCCTCTTCCTTCTTCCTTCTTTACGATATCTTTGCAAATTTTGTAGTATTTTTTACGACTCATTCAAAAAACCTGAGCTAGAGTAGAAGTATAAACCTTCTTAAGGCAAAACTTAGGAGGGGAGCAAGGCTTAAAGGAGAATAATCCATGAAAACCGTATTAGAATCCATTCATTTGGACTATGCTTTCATGTTTACTTTTAAGAAAGTAAACTCGATTAAGCTAGAAGGTTTCAAGCCATTTTTTAACGATATGCCTGTAGATCCTTATATTAAAGGCAAGTATCGTTCGAGAAGATTGTCGCGGTTTGTCGTGAACGGGAATGAGTTAGTTAAGTTACCTCACGGCTATTTGTTTCAAAGCAAAGAGTACAATCCGGTGGTGGGCGACATCCGGCGGGAATTTGCTGAATTGGACGATCGGCTAATTGCCCTCGATAACTTCAAACAACTGATTTTTGCTTTCTTCGATTCATGCAAAATTCACCCGGAAGCTGAAATCGGAGTGCATCAAATCAGGACGAGTTGTTCGCCGAAAAATTTCGGCAACCCCGCACCGGAAGGCATTCACCAAGACGGTACTGATTTTATCGCGATTTTCTCGGTCGATCGCACTAATATTGTGGGCGGGGAAACGCATTTGTATTTGGCGAAGAAAGAGAAGCCTGTTTTTAATAAAATTCTGCATCCGGGAGAATTGCTATTAGTCAACGATCACGAGTTTTTCCACTTTACTACGCCGATTAAACCGGAATCTGAAGGGGTGGGAACTAGGGATGTCTTTGTGATAACTTCTCCGAGTTTGCTTACTGATTGAGGATGAGGTATGTTGTTGCGCTTTAGCGCTAAAGCGCAACTATAGCGGTTCTCAGAAAGGTGAGGTACGTTGTTGGGCTTCAGCCCTCTTAGCGGGACTGGTTACATAACGTATCAGTCATACCTCACTTTTTGAAAAAGGCTATACCTTTGGAGCGCTGAAGCGCAACTACGTACCTTTAGAGCGCTGAAGCGCAACTACGTACCTTTGGAGCGCTGAAGCGCAACTACGTACCTTTAGAGCGCTGAAGCGCAACTACGTACCTTTGGAGCGCTGAAGCGCAACTACGTACCTTTGGAGCGCTGAAGCGCAACTACGTACCTAAGAGCGCTGAAGCGCAACTACGTACCTTTGGAGCGCTGAAGCGCAACTACGTACCTTTGGAGCGCTGAAGCGCAACTACGTACCTTTGGATAGGTTTAGGAGTTATCGAAATTTGCGTTCAGACTCTAGAATTGGAACATCATTAATGCTGGCTTCACGTCTTCGCATTAACCCATTTTCGGCAAATTCCCACTGTTCGTTTCCATAGGCGCGATACCAGTAGCCTGAATCATCGTGCCATTCATACTCGAAGCGGACAGAAATCCGATTATCTGTAAAACTCCACAGTTCTTTCTTTAAACGGTAATCTAATTCTTTTGCCCATTTTCGTGTTAAAAAAGCTTTGATTTGTTCCCGTCCGCTGAAGAATTCCGCGCGGTTTCTCCACTCAGAATCTTCTGTATAAGCTAGGGCTACTCGTTCGGGATCGCGGGTATTCCAGGCATCTTCGGCAGCTTGAACTTTGGCTTTTGCTGTTTCTAGCGTAAAGGGCGGTAGAGGTGGTTTGGTTTCCATAAGCTTTGTTGTTTGTGACTGGAAGGAAGTCCGCTAGACTTACGATTTGTGCGAAATAATTGGGATTGCCCTAGTATAGAACTCGAATTGCGATCGTTCCCAATCCCAAATCTAAAATCGTACTAAGTTCCTACTTTTAATTTCTGCATAGTTTTCTGAAATCTCCTCAGCAGAAATGCTAGAAACAGCCATTGAGCAAGAATTCCCAATCCCACAAAAGGTATTGCTGTTGGTTTGTAGAACTGCCAAAACCCATAGCCGAATAGCGTCCAAAGTGCGGCGGTTGCAGGAATGCGATCGGGGATGAGTTCCCAATATAGGAGCATTCCGGGAGCAAGGAGCAACCAAATGCTGAATCCACAGCTCGCCCATCCCATTGGATTGCGAATTTTCGTCGCACAAACTTGTTGCACGAAGGTGGCGGATATTAAGATCGTATTTGTCGTACACAGAACTAAAAGACCTGTTTCTACAAGTTTTTTAGTGCCGATACCTATCCAAAATAGCCAAGGTACTAACAGCGCACTTGCTACGATTAGATGGATAATAACAGCCACTAACAGAGGGCTTCGATCCGACCAAATTAAGCTTTGCCAGCCGGGAGAATCATAGCGTACCCACTCTAATAAAGCTTGGCGTTGAGGGCAGATAGCAAGCATTAAAACCAGCAGCAGCATAACGGTCAAAACGTACATCGAGATAGCTGCCAAGGTGGCGTTCTGCTCATCCACCACGCTTGTGGGTAGGAAAAAGCCTAGAGCGAGAACTTCTACACCAGCTAAAATGGCATAACTTTGCCGTTTGCCGATCGCAGTCGATCGAGGTTTGTTGAAATTCCGCAACAATATTCGCCACAGCAAAAACGCAGTAGTGCCTAACACCACTAAACTAAAAGTATGAGACACCACACCTATGTTGTTAATCGGGAGCAAAAACCACGAAACAACAGGATGTGGGTATCCGAATATTTCTGAATTCGCCAACAGCGGCCGCCATGTGATGGCGGTGTTCCAGCTCATGTACAATGGGGCGATCGCGCAACAGGCGATCGCCCCAACTCCAAAGGCTGTTGCCTGTGGTGGGTTCCCTGTTCTCTGTGTTTCACTTACCAGCCCGCAGAGCATCACTACGCTGTAGCATATAGCGCATCCAAGTGCGAGCATCAGATAGACGCTGGCAATCAGGGGCAGCGAAATCCCCGCTTGCAAGCCGGCCAAGCAGTGCAGGGGAACCATCAGCCCTAGGAAAATATACAGCAGTACGGGAACGCCCAGCATTTTACCCAGCAGAATCTGCCACGCCGGACACGGACTCAGCCGAATAAAATTCAGAGTTCCCCGTTTCTGTTCCTGTCCGATGTCGTTGACTATCCAATAACTTCCGAGGGTAAATGTTACATAGGGCAGCATCCAAGTGATGATTTGCCACAAGTCCAGCCAGCCGTCTGAAAAGAGGCGGGAATTTGGCGAGGCAATCAGCAGTAAAATAATTTGGAAGATGACCGAAAATGAGACCGCTGCAATGACTGTGTGGGGTTTGAGTCTACCGCGAAGTTCCCGCAGCAGTTGCGGGTTCCAGTTACCTAAACGATCGATCAAAACTGAGTTTGTCATCGGGGAATAGATAGATAGGATTGTTGGCTGTTTCTGTTCGCTTTGCTGTCTGTTCCTCAGTCCCGGTAAAACCAATTCAAATTTTTTCGGTACTGGAAGCGGGCGATCGCACGCTCAGTATAACTCCGAGGCCATCAGATTCGATCTCAATCCTCAGCATCCGGATCGATGCCCATTGCTCGCAGTCGATCGGCTAACTGGGCGGCTTTTCGCTCCGCTTGTTCGGCTTTTCGCTCTGCTTGCTCGGCTTTTCGCTCCGCTTGCTCGACTCTAGCCCGCTCAATTTCAACTTGTTCGGAGCCAATTAACAGCAAATTCCCCTGGGAATCCCACCACCGCAGCCAAAGCATTTCTTGATTTTGATAACTTCCCTGCCAAAGTCCCAATTCTACATCTAATACAGGAATGGGATAGTGACCGCGTTCGTTTGGCTCGATCCTGCGATAGACAAAATCTATCAGGTGATAGACTTCTAAATTGCCCGTTTTAATTTCATAAATGCCGTAGTAAGGAATGCGGATAATTCTTTCGTAAACCCAAAACTTACCCGGTTTAGTTGTAGTACCGTCAGCGGCTACAGCTAGCGGAGTGCGATCGCGCTCTTCATCTCCATTCCCGCTAGCAAACTCTAAAGCAATGAACGGAGCCATGTGTTCCCGCCAAAGTACATAAGAACGGCGATAACCGTCGATTGTTGGCGGTACGTTGGGCACATAAAACCAATCCGGTGCTTCTGCGCCTCGCTCTGGCGGGTCAGTTTCTCGCCAGTAAATTCCGCAATCTTGCCCGATCGCATATTGTCCGTCTGGATGCAGCCGCTCTACCACCGACGCGATCGAATCTGTCAGAATGATACTCTGGGGATGCTCCTGAAAATTCTTCACAAATGTACCGTCTTCCTCTGGCAGTTGGGTATGATCGGGGAATGCAGGAGGCAAACCTGTAGCAGTTATTGTCTCGTTCATCGTCCTTTCCCGTGCAGTTATTGTCAATTGTAATCCAAAATTTTAGCTATCTAGGGCTTGCTGAATAATTGATTGCCAACCAAGAGCAGGAGCGATCAATATATTCAAGCTTGGTTAAAGATAAGTTTTTTCTGTATCGAGTCGCC
>NZ_JAEQDD010000110.1:0-25843 GCF_020737885.1 Microcoleus sp. PH2017_34_RAT_O_A
ACCTTTATTTAAAAAAAAGTTAACTCTTAGGTATGTAGTTGCGCTTCAGCGCTCTTTATAAGATTAGGAAAGAGCGCTTAAGCGCAACAACGTACCTTTGTTGCCCAACTTCCTCTACTTCTGAGTCTTAATAATATCCTCCAACTTTTTACCAGCAGGAAGTTCAGTAAAAACCCGATCGCCCGCCTTAGCACCCTCTAAAATCTGAATCTTGTTACCAATAGTCGATCCCACCGTCACAGGCTTAAACTTCGGCTGCTGTTTCTCATCGGGAACCAGCACACCGGTTTGACCTTTATTGGTCACAATCGCCACAGTCGGAACAACCAAAGCATTGCTCAGTTTTTGACCGACAAATCTCAAATCTACATTCATCCCCGACTGCAAGAAATCCTTGCCAGTGTCAATGGCGACGCGCACTTGAAACAGCGTCACATCCCGTTCTTTCACAGCTTCGGGCGCAATTAATTTAACCTTGCCTTTAAACACTTTATCTGGATAAGCATCAGCCACAATTTCCACAACTTGACCCGGTTTAATTTGACTGATATCTGCCTCCGGGACTTTCGCCAAAACTTCCACATCTCTAGCGAGAGCCACGATCGATGTTGAAGTTGCCGAAGTCGCTTCCGAAGCCGAAGTTGCTGGGGTTACAAAAGCTCCTTGGATGGCATACCGTTGGGTAATAACTCCCGCAAAAGGAGCGCGAACTTTTGTATCTTCTAACTGCACTTCTTGAAAGCGGACTTGAGCCTGAGCTTCGGCTAAATCAGCTTTAGCCGAAGCTATTTCTTCCGGGCGAGCGCCGTTTTCTTGGGCGGCTAATTGACTTTTGGCTTCAGCAACTGCTGCTTCGGCTTTGGCGATTTCTTCTGGACGGTTGCCGTTTTCTGTTTGTGCTAATTTACTTCTAGCTTCAGCAACTTCTGCCTCGGCTTTGGTAATTTCTTCCGATCGCGTGCCGTTTTGCAACTGCTTCAATGCTTGCTGCTCGACTTCCACAGCAGCTTGGAGTTGCTGAATTTGCGACTCCCGACTTTCTTGCAGTTGTTGCAAGCGTTTTTGGGCTTCTGTTACCTTAGCTTTGGCAGTGCGATTTTCCTTAATCAGTTCATCCAGTTTATCTTGAGCAAGAGCACCTTCTTGGACTAACGGGCGGTTGCGTTCCACCCGCTGAGCTGCTAGTTCGGCTTGAGCTTTACTCGATTCAATTTGCGTTTGTGCTTGGGCAATTTCTTGTTTGACACTGCCAGTTTGAGCGTCTGCTAAACGGGCTTGAGCTTGGGCTAAACGAGCTCGCCCTTGGCTGACTTCTTCCACGCGGCTGCCGGCTTTGAGTTGCTGTAAGCGGGCTTGAGTTTGCTCCAAGCGGGCTCTGGATCCTGCAACTTCTTCGACGCGGCTTCCGGCTTGGAGTTGCGCCAGACTAGCCTGGGCTTGCTCTAAACGCGCGCGGGCGCTGGCGATGTCTTCCGATCGATTTCCGGCTTCAATTTTGGCAAGTTTAGCTCTAATGCTGGCTTCGCGGGCCTTGGCTTGAGCCAGTTGAGCTTCCACATCGCGGCTTTCCATGCGGGCCACAATTTGTCCTGCTTCGACGCGATCGCCCTGTTCGACAAATAACTCTGCGATCCGACCGGAGCCTTTGGGGCTGAGATTCACGCGCTGTACGGGTTGTACCGTCCCGCTAGACGTGATCCGCACCGTCAGGTTTTGCGCTTCCACCGGCACTGTCATCGCTGCGATCGCATCTACTTTCGGCTGCGATCGACTTTTTGATATATATATGGTAGTCGGTACAGCTAGCAACCCGGCTGCAACCAAACCGATCGCCCACCGCGGCATCTTCCGCGCGGTTTTCTTCGGGGATTGCTTTTGGGCGGTTTTTTTATCTGCAATTTTAGTCTCTGGGGCCTTGGTGTCTACAATTTGAGTATCTTCCACCTTGACCTGAGCAGCTTCCTTTTTGGGGCTAACGATCATACCGACTCACCTAATTAAATCTCAGGATTACCTTAAAGGTAAAATTTTTTCTGATGCGCGGCATCGTCTTTCAGACTCATCCGATCGGGTGATTTAAAAAAAGTTCCCCAACCAGCACCTGTAAACAATTATAGCTAATCTTTGCAACTTATTAAATAATGTTAAGTTTTTTCAGTCTCAAGAGGCGAGCTCAAACTTCGATCGCACTCAACTGACTTTCTGCGGAGGCGGGATCTGCCGCGTGGGCGATCGGCTTCCAGTAAGTCGTGGGTTGTCTTGTAGGGCGATCGCACAGTGCGCGCCCGGTAACTACACAGTATGAAGACGCTGACATCTCATAAACCCGTTTGTCGATCGTACCCTGTCCAAGTCCTGAATATCTATCTGCCCTGTACCCACAACAGGTTAAAATATTTTGCAAATCCGTTGAAAATGGAAAAGCTTCAACATGAATCGTCCTCAAAGCGTTACAGTTCTGGCAATCTTACAGTTAATTAGTGGCATCTTCAGTCTGCTTGACGGCTTGTTCATCTTACTATTTGCAGGCGTTTTAGGCGGTCTCGGCGCAGTTGGATTCGGCGCAAAAGTTGGCACTGTCATCGGCGGCTTCATTGCAATTTTTGCTGGAATCGCGATAATTATCGGAATTATTTCCCTAGTCTTAGCATGGGGTTTGCTTCAACTAAAAAAATGGGCTTGGACTGGAACATTAATTATCCATGTTATCGCCGTCGTCACGCAAATTGCCAAAATGTTGGGTAGCGCAGGTGCAGCAGTTAATTTTCTATCTCTGGGTTTTGCCATTGCTAGCATTTACTACCTGCTACAGCCGGATGTTAAACAAGCATTTTCTGTAGAACTTCCCTTCTAATTAACGGTACTGAATTCTCGGGTCAAAAAAAGCATAGGAAATATCAACCGCCAGATTGATCAGCACAAAAGTCACAGCCACAAAGATTACTCCTCCTTGCACAATTGGGTAATCCCGCGTCAGAATCCCGCTGTAAATCCAGGAACCAATTCCCGGCCACGAGAAAATTGTTTCAGTCAAAATCGCGCCACCCAAAAGCGTGCCGAACTGCAAACCTATAGTTGTGACGATCGGCAAAAACGCATTTTTTAAAGCGTGCCTCAAAACCACCCAAAATTCCGGCAAACCCTTAGCCCGCGCCGTGCGGATGTAATCTTGTGCCAGCACTTCCAGCATCGCAGCACGAGTAATCCGAGCGATTATCGCCAAGGGGATTGTTCCTAAAGTTAAGGCTGGGAGGATTAAATGGGCGATCGCATCCCGCAAAGCCACCAAATCCCACCTCAGCAAAGCATCCAAAACATAAATACCCGTAATTGGCTTAAAACCAAACCCCAAATCTACACTAATTCGCCCGCTAGGAGGCAGCCATTTCAGGTAAACAGCAAACAAATAAATCAACATCAATCCCAACCAATAGACTGGTAAAGATACGCCAATCAAAGAACCGCTCATCGTCAGATTGTCCAGCCAGCTATTTTTCCGAACAGCAGCCAAAATTCCCGCCGGAATTCCGATTATAAGTGCCACCAACATCGCCGCCACCGACAGTTCCAAAGTAGCAGGCCAGCGACTTCTGATTTCATCAACAATCGGAATACCGCTAATAATACTATGTCCTAAATCGAATCGAATCAAACTACTTAAAAAAGCCAAATATTGCCAAGGTAAAGGCTGATTCAAGCCCAATCTAGCCTTCAATATTTCCACCTGTTCGGGAGTTCCCCGTTCTCCCAAAAGCACAGTCGCCGGATCTCCCGGTATCAGGTGCAAAAAAGCAAATACCAGCAGCGTGATTCCGAACAGAACTGGTAATATTGCCAGCAAACGTTTAACAATATATTTAGCCATTTTTATAAGTAGTAATTCGCAACTGATGATATCGTGTTTTGCGAAATTTTTCTCTGCCTTATTTTCTTCAACCCGCGGAGGCGGGTTTTGTTTGTGTAGACGCGGTTTCAACCGTACGTCTGAATCTATGCAGCATTTTTCAAGACTTACTCACATCCTCAAAAGACTCCGAACCCAAAGGACTCGGAATCCAACCTTTAATATTCTTGCGTTTCCCTAAAAGTGGCTGCGAATGTACGATCGGCAAACGCACCGCCTCCCCATGCAAAATCTCGCTAACTTCCGCATAAATTTTCCCTCTAGCTGCTTTATCCCCACTCGCCCTCCCCCGATCCAAAAGTTCCAAAACCTTCGGATTTTTCCAATTTCCCAAATCCGCCGTCGAACCAGGCCCGAAGTGAGGATAATAAAAATTGTCAGGATCGCCATAATCCCCAGTCCAACCCATCATAAAAGCTTGAAAGCCCGGAGGTTTTAGCCGATCGGCCAAATAAGCAGACCAATCCTTTGTCAGCAACTTTACCCGAATCCCGATCGCGCTTAAATCCGCCGCAAAAGCCTCAGCGATCGGCTTCGGCGTGGGAAAATAGGGACGGCTGACGGGCATATACCACAAATCCAAATCAAAACCGTTCGGATAACCGGCCTTCGCCAGCATTGCTTTAGCTTGCTGCGGGTTAAATTCGTAATCTTTAACTTTGTCAGACTCCGCCCAATTCAGGGAAGGCGGGATAAATTGCGAGTCATATTTTCCGAGTTCTCCCCAGAAAGCTTTGACTATTGCTTGCTTGTTAATTGTTTGGGCGATCGCCCGTCTTACCTCCGGTTTCGCCAAAGGCGCGTAACCCGGATTTAAGGCTAAATAACCCACATTAAAAGAAGGGCGCAAAACAGTTTCCAAATTAGCATCCGCTTGCACCTCTTTCAATTGATCCGGCGTTAAATCCACAGTAAAATCAAGTTGACCAGCCCTCAATTGAGCCAATCTCGCCGCCGGATCGTCAACAAAACGAATTACCAATTGATTGACTTTCGGCGTTCCAGCTTTCCAATAATTCGGATTTTTCTCTAAGATAATGCGATCGCCCGAGATCCATTCCTTAAACACAAAAGGCCCCGTACCCACCGCCAGCGACCCCGGAGTGCCGTATTTAGCACCCGCTTTCTTCACCGCCGCCGGACTCGCAATCCCAAAATAACCCGACCCAATCGCCGAAGGAAAAGCCGCAAAAGGTCGATTTAACACAAACCTAATCGTAGACTTATCAACAACGGTCACATCCTTGACCAGGGAATCTTTATCGCCCTTAAACCCAGCAAAAAAGTTCTTCCAAATCTGATAAGTTTTGCCCGAATCTCGATACCCGTGAGGATTTTTGGCATCCCACCAGCGATCGACATTAAACTTAACAGCATCCGCGTCAAAATCCGTCCCGTCGTGAAACTTCACCCCGGATCGCAACTTAAAAGTCCAAGTTTTGCCATCTGTAGAGCTCGACCATTCAGTAGCGAGACTGGGTGCGAGTTCCACAGTACCCGGTTTAGAATCAGTCAAGCGATTGTAGATTTGGTCGATCGCAATCACCGAATTACCATCAGTAACATTTCCCGGTTCCAGATTCACCGGCGGCCCGCCAGCACCGTAGACTAAAGCCCCTGGTGGAACAGCCGCAGGAGTTGTCGCAGTTGGAGAATTATTGCTAATATTTGCAGGAGTGCCGCAATTTGAGACAATTACAGCCATCCCAAAAACTAGAGCTAATAAAACTAAACGCCAGGATTTTAACAACCTCATCTCAATAGCTCCTGTTTAATAAAAAATACTACTCATCTAAATAAAATTATAATTTCCTCTTTCTCTCTCCTCTGCGCCCTCTGCGTTCTCTGCGGTTAATTATATCTTTAAATTAAATTTAATTTACCAAACAAAATAGAACACACTATACCTCTTGCACTCCTAAGCTTTCCAATCAAGAAATGTATCTGCGTTAATCTGTGTTGATCTGCCTTGCATCTGCGGTTGATTTATCAATCAAATATTTATGCAATTGCTCGTCTACTGATTACCCATTACCAATTACCATTACCATTACAAGACAGACCTCATTCTCGATCGCACCACCGCCTACAACTCATAACTCTCTTCACCCATACTCCCCAATTCTGGGCTACCGAGAAACTCTTCATCCTCCAATTCCTCAATCCCCGAGTCAAAACTTTCAACAACAAACGGCAACCCCGCCGCCATCAAACCGCGCTGAATGCGATCGCTAGTTTCCTCAAACAAAACAAATAGCGGATGAACAGCCTCAGCCTCATCGCTAAAAATATGTCTGTAGCGGTAAGGCATCACCCACTCGTAAGTTTTATCCAACCAAACCTGACACTGCCGCCAGCGGCCCAACAAATCCGAAAAATCTTCACCAGGGCGGTGAATAAAAACCAAAATTTCCACCCCAATTTTAACTTTCCACTCTGGATCGCACATCAAAATCGCCAAATCGCAGGGCAAACAAGCCGCCTGTCCCGGAGAGATGCTAGTCCCCCCCCTACCCGCATAGGAAACCCCCTCCCGCAAGCGCACAATTGGCAAAGGAATGGTAATTAAGCTTTCGTTAGCGCGGCGGATACTCGGAATCATCTCCATGTACAGCCGATATTTTTTCAGCAGGGCGATCGCTTCCGAAAATTCGCTGTACTGTGCTAGTAAAGCCTCGTAATGTGATTGTTTTACAGACATTTTAAATCAATTAATTAGTCATTAGTCATTAGTCGTTGGTCATTGGTCATTAGTCATTGGTCATTAGTCATTGGTCATTAGTCATTGGTCAATTGTCGTTGGTTATTGGCAATTTGTAATTGGCAATTTGTAATTGGTAATTGGCAATTGGTTATTCATTACTTGGCAACAATTGGTCATTGGTTATTCAAAGATTAGCCAAGGCCATATCACTGACTGAACATTATTAACAACTCAAACAAAGCTAATGACAACTCTTAAATAACAAATAACAACTGTCAACTGCCAACTGACAAGAGTCAACTGTCAACGGACAACTGACAACTGTCAACTGACAACTAACAACTGTCAACTGTCAACTGTCAACTGTCAATTGTCTACAGCTTCTGAAACACTGAGAACATCGGCAGATACATCGACAGCAAAATCGAACCTACGATACCACCGACCACAACAATCATCAGAGGTTCTAGCATACTGGTAAGTCCCTTGACTGCTTCTTCGACTTCGGTTTCGTAAAAAGCGCCAACTTTCATCAGCATCTTGTCAAGTTCCCCAGTCTCCTCGCCAATTGCCATCATTTGAATTGCCAAGGAGGGAAAAACAGCTTGTTCTTGCAAAGCAATACTGATCATGCCACCGCTTTGAATTTCCTGCCTTGCATATTCGATCGCATTTGAGATCGCCTGATTTCCCGCCACATCTCGCACAATTTCCAAAGAGCTAAGAATCGGCACACCCGATCGCGTCAGCGAGCCAAAGATGACGCAAAACCTCGCCACCGCCGATTTTTCAATCAAATCTCCAAAAATTGGCAACTTCATCGCAATTCTATCGATTTGGAGGTGACCTACTGGAGTTTTGTAGTACATATCGAAGGCAAATTTTAGCGCTATAATTACCCCAATAACTGTCAGTTGTTGGATCGGAGGCCAAGCCGTACAAAATGCGCTAATCCCCAACATAAACACCGTAAAAGCAGGCAAGTCTGCACCAATATCCTTAAAGATTTTTGCGAAAGTTGGTAGCAAAAAAATCGTCATTGCGAAAAAAATCACAATCGCGATGAAAAACACAGTCTTCGGATAAGACATCGCAGATTTAATTTCAGCCTCCGTCTTGTGATTTTTTTCCATCATCACCGCCAGACGGTCGAGGGTTTCATCTAGCACACCGCCGACCTCTCCCGCCGCCACCATACTGATAAACAGTTGGTCAAAAACATCAGGAAACTTAGCCATCGCCTCTGCCAAGTTTATCCCCTCTTGCACGTCAGCATTCATGCTCCTGAGTGCTCGTTTCAACTTAGCATTAGAGCACTGTTCGTGCAGCACGGAAAGGCATCTCACGATCGCCACCCCGGCATTAAACATAGCCGCAAACTGACGAGCAAAAATCGCCATATCCTTAACAGTAAGACTGCTAAGGCTATACTCAAATTGCTCCTGAATCCTACTGAGATCGAAGCCTGTTTTTGGTTTTGGATTAATAACATTTGTAGCCATAGATTGCCTCTGGAAAATTATTAAAAGTCATTAGTCATTGGCAATCAGTCATTAGTCATTAGTGATTGGTCATTTCTGCGGACTGCTGACCAATAACTGATTGCTTCGCCCCAAAACAGGTACAAGTCCCCAACACTCATGAGAGTCGATCCCCCAATTTTAGATCGTAATTCAAGCTCCCAGATTCACTGCGCTGCAATTAAATCTAAAATCTAAAATCTAAAATCTAAAATGGACTGACTGACTCAATTAATGAGCCCCTACCTTGCCTGTACCAACAGGTGCCGGGCCGATCAAGCGTTCGAGTTCGTCAGCCTTAGAAGCCTTGGCCATTGCCGATTCCCAAGTGATTTTACCGCCCTTGTAAAGTTCAGCGAGGGCCATTTCCATCGTCCTCATGCCCAATTTTGCCCCCATTTGGATTTGGGAGTAAATCATAGGAGTTTTGCCCTCCCGGATCAAGTTAGCCATAGCTGGAGTATTCACCATGATTTCCATAGCGCAGCAGCGGCCGCCCCCAACTTTCACAACCAAATTTTGGCTGCAAATTCCGACTAAAGAGTTAGACACTTGGGCGCGAACCTGGGGTTGTTGAATGGGCGGGAATACGTCCAAAATCCGATCGATCGTAGCAGCAGCCGAATTAGTGTGCAGCGTTCCCATCACCATGTGACCCGTTTCTGCCGCCGAAATTGCCAGACCGATCGTTTCCAAGTCCCGCATTTCTCCCACCAGAATCACATCAGGATCTTCCCGCAGGGCTGCTTTCAGCGCATTAGCAAAGCTCTTAGTATCTTCCCCCTTTTGACGCTGGTGAAACAAACTCTTGACATTCGGAAACACATATTCGATCGGGTCTTCAACCGTCAGAATGTGTTCAGCCCGCGTCCGGTTGACCAGATCCAACAAAGCCGCCATCGTAGTAGTTTTCCCGGAACCCGTTTGTCCCGTCACCAACAGCATACCCCTGGGTCTTTCCGTCAGATCCCGCAAAATCTGCGGCACGCCCAAAGCATCTGCGTTAGGAATCTTAGAAGCCAGAGCCCGCATACAAGCAGCCCAAGCACCCCGCTCCCGGTACACATTCACCCGGAACCGAGCCAATCCCTTCACCCCGTAAGCGCAGTCGAGTTCCCACTCCATTTCCAACTGCTTGCGCTGCATATTGTTGAGCATTTGGAAGATCAGAATCTGCACTTCCTCAGCAGACAGAATGTCGCCGTATTGCGACTGAGGAGTTAGTTTCCCGCTGACGCGGAAGAAGATAGGCGCGCCTGCTTGGATGTGTATGTCCGAACCCCCTTGCTCTACCAGGGACTCCAATACGTCTTCAATCATCAGACCCATAGATACCTCTTCTCAATCTAGTTGATAGTTATTGACCAATTTAGCTCAGATACAGTTGACAGTTGACAGTTGACAGTTGACAGTTGTTTTTCTACTGACTAATCACTAATGACTAATGACGGATGACGGATGACTAATGACTAATGACGAATGACGGATGACGGATGAATCAATCCAAAAAGCGCGGCGTCAAGCAGTACGGACAATCCAGCATCTCCGGCTTCAATTCCGCCCGACAAGTTTTGCAGGTAAGTCCCTGCTTGCGTTTGGCTTTCAGTTCCGCCTCCAACCCGGAGTCAGTAAAGGTCACCCGCTCGACTTCCTCAAAGGTAGTCGCCCCTTCCCGCACCAACTGCAAGCTGTAAGCCAACAACGTTTTCATCCCTTCTTCTACCGCTGCTTCCTTAAGTTGCTCTGTGGGAGCCCCTTGAGTGATCAGAGTTTGCAGCCGCTCAGTATTTTTCAGGAACTCGTAAACGCCTACCCGTCCTTTGTAGCCTAGGCCGCTGCACTTCCGACAAAGTTGATCGCGTTCTGCGAGTCCTTTCCTTTCCTCCACTGGTATGGTGTTGGCTTTGTTAATAGTCAGATCGATTTCTTGAGAAGCCGACAGACCGTAGCGACCGAGTTCGGCCGCAGTAGGCTGGTAAGGAATGCAGCATTTGTCGCAAACGCGCCGCATCAGACGCTGAGCCAACACGCCCAACAGAGCGGCTGAAACCATGAACGGTTCTACGCCCATTTCGTCCAAACGCGCGATCGCCCCAGCCGCGTCATTAGTGTGCAGCGTAGTCAGCACTAAGTGTCCCGTCAAAGCAGCTTCGAGAGCAGTTTTTGCCGTTTCCCTGTCCCGCGTTTCCCCCACCAAAATCACGTCAGGATCTTGCCGCAAAAACGCCCGCAGCAGGTTGGAAAAAGTCAAGTCTTTTTCCCGAATTACTTGACATTGGGTAATTCCTGGCAAAGCATATTCGATCGGGTCTTCCGCCGTACTGATATTAACCCCCGGATCGTTGCGTTCCGCCAGAATCGAGTACAGAGAAGTTGACTTACCCGAACCCGTAGGCCCCGTCACCAAAATCAGTCCGAACGGACGGCTAGCAGTCTCTCGCACCAAAGCCAGAGTTTCTTGATCCGAGATCAACAAACCCAAACCCAACTGAGTGCTGGAACTGTCCAAAATCCGCAGCACGATTTTTTCGCCGTACCGGGAAGGCAAGCTATTTACCCGGAAATCTACCGTGCGTCCCTCAAACACCCGGCGGATACGACCATCTTGAGCTTGTCGGCGTTCGGCAATGTCCAAGTTGGCAATAATCTTGAAACGAGCCGTAATCGATTGCACTACCTGTTTCGGAAACCGGAAATACTCTTGCAGCACCCCATCTTTCCGCATCCGTATCCGCATAAACTCTTCTTGAGGTTCTACGTGGATGTCCGACACCTTTTCCGACAAAGCTTTAGCCAAAATGATATTGACAGCCTTAATTACCGGAGCAGCCTCAGCATCGTCTATGGTGTTAGCTAGGTCTTCTTGGTCAGCACTCTCCTCTTCTAATGAGAGTTCGCCAAAATCTCCCTCCCCTAACTCCAGCTTTCTCTGCTTATCGGCTTCTGCTATTTTGGCGGCTACCTTAACTTGGTCGTCTTGATATGCCGAAGTGATGTCCTGGTAGTCGTCTGGCGTAATCACCCGTCGCTGCAAAGCCAAGCCGTGAGGCTGTAAAATCCGCCGCAAATCTTCTATGGCGTTGAGGTTGTCGGGATCTACCATTGCCACTAAAACAGCCTGAGGCTCGGTTTCAGTCTTCGCTACTGGTAAAAAGCGACCTTGGTGACAAATGTCGATCGAAATTTTCAACCCATCGAGCATAATTCCGAGTTGCTCGTTCGACATTTCGCTCATCTCCGGGTCATACGCTTCAACCCCGTAGACAATCTTCCGTTCAAACATCTGCTGCTTCTTGTAAAGCCGCAGCAATTCAGGAGGTAACGGCTGCCCGGTAAGTGCTTCTAATACCTCCGTCAACCGCTTACCCGACTTCCGGCTTTCAAGTTGAGCTTGTTTCACTTGGTCGCCGTTGACGTAACCCGACTGAATCATCTTGTTGAGAGCCGGAGGCAAAACGCTGATAGCAACTATCGATGTGCGAGGAGACCCCTGGGATGTGTTAGTCATAAAAAACACTCATTCTTGTGGGAAACTCAGTCACAGAAAGTGCTGAGAGGAAAACCAACGCGGGGTTAAAACCCCCGTATCTTTTGCTTGTGGATGAGCTATCATATTTGTGCTCTATCCCTATATGTCAAGTGTAAGCTCGTAGTCTCCTCTCATTTTCGTCCACAAATTGATGAGACGTTGGAGGGATTGGTCGATGCTTGCAATCAAATTTTGTTTGTTGAGTGCTAAGTTGCTTACTGACCCGATCGACCTGCGAGATACTCTCGTTATAGCCTCATGGCACATCACTTGGGGATTGATCCTGAGGTCTGTCGCCTTTCCACGATCATTGTATATTCGCAAATTGTTTGGTCAAATTACAGCGCCCGTGGTAGCGCGGTTCTCTGTACTACCTTAAAGATCGGCTGTGCGAGCTTTGATGATGATAGCTTTGACGAAAGCCATCGATCGGTCTAGTGAGATATATTTTGATTAATTATCTGCGATCGGGTTGCGGGCGATCGCCCGATCGCAGATTTCGATCGCCCAGATTTTGAGCAGATCTAGTTTTTTCCCTGCCAATATTCATCTAATTCTCTCTGGTGTCCTAACCTTTGTGAGGAAAGGTTGACAGTTCATCAATTTTGCCTATTGGCAAATTAGAGATCAATCGTATCTACCGAGTGGCCGGTACCCAATACCAGCTAATGTTTCTCATTTTACTCCCCAATAATCGAGGACACCTCCCTGTTTTTAAACGCACTCAATTGTAAAATACAAGCCTCTATCTGCGAATAAAACAGCCATATAAATTAACTTTAATTAACTGTATTTTGCCGCAAATATTGAAGTATCAGCCATCAACAGCTCAATTATTTTCAGGAAATCTAACTGCTTAATATCCTTCTAAACTTGCTATCAATGCGAGGGTGTTATTCCCAAATTGCGATACAAGAAACCTTGTGTTAGCTCCAATGACGGTCTTACTAGAACTAGAGATCGAGATGTCATTTCCATAAAATATTGCAAGCTTTGAGAGATTCCTGCACAGAGACCGGAGCTTTCCTATGAATCAGATAGTGCCATACACAGTAAATTATAGTTCTGTACATTTACCGTGTTAAGTGTATCTGCTAGAATTGATAGGGTTCTGTCGCGCAGCTTTTATGATTGACGAGGAAAAACAGCAAGATCTAGATCCTAACTCAACTGGGGAAACCCCAGAGGGTTCACCAATGGCAAGCGAAACTCCGCCGGCACCAGCAAACTCTAACGAAGCAGCCGATTGGGAACTCGAACTTGCTCAAGCTTATCAAAGCGCCGAGGGCGATCGCAAGGGAGCAAACGCATCCGGAGATCCTGTCACCGGCAATTCCACCAACAGCCCGACAGCAGACGCGGCTGAATCATGGAAGAGGGAACTCGCTTCGATAAGAGATGAAAAAGAGGCTTTAAAAACTCAGTTGCAAGCCACATCAGCTCAACTAGAAGACCTAAAAAATCAAAATCTCCGCCTAGCAGCAGATTTTGAAAACTTCCGCAGGCGCACCCAAAAGGAAAAAGAAGAGTTAGATTTACAGGCAAGGTGTCTCACGATCAAGCCCCTGTTGCCGGTAATCGACAATTTCGAGCGCGCTCGATCGCACATTAAGCCGCAAAACGACGGCGAAATGAACATTCACAAAAGCTACCAAAGCGTTTACAAGCAAATGGTAGATGGTCTCAAGCAAATTGGGGTTTCTCCGATGCGCCCTGAAGGCGAACAGTTTGACCCCAACCTCCACGAAGCTCTCCTCAGCGAGCCCACAGACGAACACGAGGAAGGAACAATCATCCAAGAACTAGAACGCGGCTACATTCTGGGCGATCGTGTCTTGCGCCACGCCAAAGTGAAAGTTGCAGCGCCTGGGATATCTGTGGTAGCCTCAGATGAAAATCCCGATAGTTCGGAAAGTTAATCGGACAAAAGCTACTGCATTCCTCGCCCTGCACGGACCCCCGAAGAGAATTCGGGGGCACGAAGGTGGCAAACTCACCAACTTCTTAATTCAGGACTAAAAGCAGGTCAGCGCTTTCTCAACAAATTCTGAACAATGTTTTAATGAGTCTGCGATCTTGCATTAAAATATCAAGTTTGTTTCCTACAAATCCAGTCAGTGATGCTTGTTAAAACAAGCTTAGTCGTTTTTTATACCCCAACTTGTAGTTGGAAGTTTCCAAACATCCCACAAAGTTTTATGAGGCGCTATGGGAAAAATTATTGGAATTGACTTAGGCACGACCAACAGTTGCGTAGCTGTATTGGAGGGCGGTAAACCCGTCGTGATCGCCAATTCCGAGGGCGGCCGCACAACTCCGAGCATCGTAGGATTTGGCAAGGCGGGCGATCGCTTAGTCGGTCAACTAGCCAAGCGGCAAGCTGTAACTAATGCTGTAAATACTGTTTACAGCATCAAACGATTTATCGGGCGCAGGTGGGACGACACGGAAGAAGAACGATCCCGCACTCCCTATACCTGCATCAAAGGCAAAGACGACACCGTTAACGTCCAAATTCGGAACAAAGTTCACACCCCCCAAGAAATCTCGGCAATGGTACTCCAAAAGCTCAAGCAAGATGCTGAAGCTTATTTGGGACAAACTGTTACCCAAGCCGTGATTACTGTGCCGGCATACTTTACAGACGCCCAGCGCCAAGCGACTAAAGACGCCGGTACGATCGCGGGTTTAGAAGTCCTGCGGATCGTCAACGAACCGACGGCGGCCGCCCTTTCCTACGGGCTCGACAAGCAAAATATCGAACAGAAAATCTTGGTCTTTGACCTCGGCGGCGGTACTTTCGACGTTTCGATCCTGCAATTGGGAGACGGAATTTTTGAAGTCAACGCCACCGCAGGTAACAACCATCTCGGAGGAGATGACTTTGATAACTGCATAGTTCAGTGGCTGGTAGAAGTTTTCCGAACTCAAGAAGGTAGCGACCTCTCAACAGACAAAATGGCATTGCAGCGCCTCCGAGAAGCTGCGGAAAAGGCGAAAATTGAACTCTCTCTCTCGCAATCCACATCCATTAATTTGCCGTTCATCTCCTCTGATGCTAAAGGGCCGAAGCATTTGGAAATGGATCTCTCGAAGGCTCAGTTTGAAAAACTGGTGGGTCATTTGGTGCAGGCGACGATCGATCCGGTGACTCAAGCCCTCAAAGACGCAAGTCTTACCCCGAAAGATATAGACAGGATTATTTTAGTCGGAGGCTCAACCCGAATTCCGGCAGTTCAAGAGGCAATTAGTAAGTATTTTGGGGGCGCGTCTCCCGATAAATCGGTGAATCCCGACGAAGCTGTAGCCGTAGGTGCGGCAATTCAAGCCGGGGTGTTGGGCGGTGAAGTCAAAGATTTGCTGTTGCTAGACGTGACGCCGCTTTCCCTGGGACTCGAAACTTTGGGCGGTGTGTTTACCAAAGTAATCGATCGCAATACAACCATCCCCACCAGTCGATCGCAAATGTACAGCACGGCTGCTGACGGACAAACCTCCGTAGAAATTCACGTCCTCCAAGGCGAGCGCGCATTGGTAAAAGACAACAAAAGTCTCGGCAAATTCCTGCTCAAAGGCATTCCCGCAGCCCCCCGCGGCGTACCTCAAATCGAAGTTACCTTTGAAATCGATGCCAACGGCATTCTCAAAGTTGCCGCTGAAGACAAGGGAACCGGCAAAGAACAAAGCATCCAAATTTCCAATACAGGAGGCTTGAGCGAAACCGAAGTCGAGCGGATGCGGCAAGAAGCCGAACTTTACGCCGACGAGGACATCAAGCGCGCTCAAGTAGTCGAACTCAAAAATCAAGCCGACACCCTGGTCTATAATTGTGGTGTCACTTTGAAAACCAACGCGCAATTGCTCAGCGACGACCTCAAAGTCGCAGCCGAATCAGCAGCAACAGCTTTGAAGGCCGCGATGGCTAACCCCGACATCAATGTTGAGGAACTCACCGAGCAAATCGAAGCTTTCAAGCAACTGCTATACTCCCTCGGGACAGCAGTCTACGAGCAAGCCCGCAGCGGGGTAGCCCACTCCTCGCCAGAGGTTGAAAGCGAGATGATGTCAGAACTAGAAGAGGTTGCAGCTACCGACGACAGCCTTTTCCTGACAGAAGAGCTGCTGGTGGCGCCCCAAGCTCCGCCACAAGCTCCGCCACAACCGGAACCCAAACCGGAACCAAAACCGGAACGACAGTCCAAGCGACAGCCGGAACCACAACCGGAACCAAAACCGGAACGACAGTCCAAGCGACAGCCGGAACCACAACCGGAACCAAAACCGAAGGTTCCCGAACCTGAAGTTGATGATATGAATCCTTTCCTTTAGAACTGAAAAGCTAAAAATTAAAAATTAACAATTAACAATGAGAATTTTTAATTTTTAATTGGTAATTTCAGGAAAGGTCGCCCGTTTATTTTTCGTACACTTTTTGTTATTTACCTCCAGGCAAGCAGCTTTATGGCCGGTGATTACTATGAAATATTAGGCGTTTCTCGCAGTGCAGACAAAGAGGAAATTAAGCGTGCTTACCGCCGCCTAGCTCGCAAGTACCATCCAGATGTCAACAAAGAATCTGGAGCTGAGGAGCGGTTTAAAGAAATTAACCGTGCCTACGAGGTACTATCGGAACCGGAAACCCGCGCCCGTTTCGATCGCTTTGGCGAACAAGGTGTCAGTGGTGCAGGCGCGCCTGGGTTCCAAGACTTCGGCGACAGCTTTGCTGACATCTTTGAAAGCTTCTTTCAGGGTTTTCAAGGAGGGGCGGGCGCCCAACAGCAAGGTCGCAGACGCAGTGGCCCCGTGCGCGGAGATGATTTGCGCCTCGACTTGCGGCTAGAGTTTCGCGAAGCTGTGTTTGGTGGGGAAAAAGAACTCCGCATCAAGCACCTAGAAACCTGCGAAACTTGTACCGGAACTGGCGCCAAGCCGGGAACCAGACCTCAAACCTGTTCGACTTGTACCGGCAGCGGTCAAGTCCGACGCGCTACCCGCACGCCTTTCGGCAGCTTTACTCAAGTTTCTGTTTGCCCCACCTGCAACGGCACCGGGCAAGTAATTGAGGACAAGTGCGAAACTTGTGGCGGCCGCGGTCAGAAAGAAGTGATGAAAAAGCTGAAAATCACTATTCCAGCCGGGGTAGATAACGGTACTCGTTTGCGCGTTTCCAATGAAGGGGATGCTGGCAAGTTGGGCGGGCCGCCGGGGGATCTTTACGTGTTTTTGGCTGTGAATGAAGACCCGTTATTTAAGCGGGACGGCATTAACGTTAATTCGGAAGTGAAGATTAGTTATTTGCAAGCAATTTTGGGCTGCCGATTGGAAGTGGAAACTGTAGATGGGCCGACGGAATTGTTGATTCCTACGGGAACTCAGGCGAATACTGTTCTGACTCTGGAGAAAAAAGGAGTGCCTAAGTTGGGCAATCCAGTCAGTCGCGGCGACCATTTGATTGCGGTGTCTATTGATATTCCGACTAAGGTGACGGCTGAGGAACGGGAGTTGCTGATGCAGCTTGCTAAGCTGAAGGGCGATCGTACTGGTAAAGGCGGCTTGGAAGGATTTCTGGGCAATTTGTTTCAGAAATAAGCAATTTTTTGACACCCATGGGTGTCAAATTTTCCTGTTTGATGATTCCGTGGCAATTTTTTAAATTCTCTATCAAAAAAATGAGACCAATTGGTCTCATTTTGCCCAGGTAGAATAATTGTTCGGCAATTTGTTTAATTCTCTGTCAAAAAAATGAGACCAATTGGTCTCATTTTGTACAGGTAGAATAATTGTTGGGCAATTTGTGGGAATAGTCCTCAAAAAAATGACACCAATTGGTGTCAAAAATCGGTCGTAGAATAATTGTTGGGCAATTTGTGGTCGTAGAATAATTGTTGGGCAATTTGTGGGAATAGTCCTCAAAAAAATGACACCAATTGGTGTCAAAAATCGGCGGTAGAATAATTATTCGTCAATTTGTTCACGATAAAATAAGGCTTTCAAGAATTGAGATGGGAAATTTGAGAATCTAAAACGCATTATGAATTCAACATCCACAATTGAAAATCCCAAATCCCCAGATGCCAAAATCGATCTGCGGGGGACTCCGTGTCCTCTGAATTTTGTCCGCACTAAATTGCGCTTGGAACAAATGCCACCTGGTGCTGTTTTGGAAGTGTGGCTGGATGCTGGGGAGCCGATCGAACAAGTGCCTGATAGTCTGAAAATGGAAGGCTATCAAATTCTCGAAACGCAATTTATGGCGGATGAGTCGGAGTCTGGCTTTTTTGCCATGAAAGTGCAGCGCCCAGAACTCCAGGAAGCCGGATGAGCCTGAATTTGTCCTCTCTCGTCGGTACAGTCGTGGCTGTTCAGGCTAACTTCTACCGAGTCAGGCTAGATCCAGCAGCCGGGATTCACGAGAATATAGCCCTGGCGGATGCTCCCACTCTCCTGTGCACTCGCCGCACTCGACTCAAAAAAATTGGTCAACAGGTGATGGTGGGCGATCGCGTGGTGGTAGACGAACCGGACTGGACTGACCGCCGGGGTGCAATTTCAGAAGTCTTCCCCCGCCGCACAGAACTCAACCGCCCGCCTGTCGCTAATGCCGATCGCATTCTCCTCGTTTTTGCCCTCGCCGAACCCGATTTAGACCCCGCCTCATTAACTCGGTTTTTAGTCAAGGCAGAATCTACAGGTTTAGAGGTGAGTTTGTGCCTGAACAAATGCGATTTGGTGAGAGCCGAGGAGTTGGAACAGTGGCGCGATCGGCTTTCACGTTGGGGCTACGAACCAATGTTTATTAGCGTTCGCAGCGGTTTAGGAGTGCAGGAAGTTGCCACAAATTTTCAAAATAAAGTTTATGTCGAAAAAGTAACTTCCCAGAATTTATCGGACAAAATAGATGGTTCTCTGTTGCCTTCTGAGGAGAACCCCCTACTAGCAAATTCGGCTCATCCGTTAGCTCCGTTAAATTCCGTACAAAATCCCTTGCCGAACTTTCTCCACAGCCACACCCAAGACAAAATAACGATAATTTGTGGCCCTTCTGGCGTCGGCAAGTCCAGCTTGATCAACCAACTGGTTCCGGCGCTGAACCTGCGAGTGAACGCTGTTTCTGGCAAACTCGGCCGCGGGCGCCACACAACTCGCCACGTCGAACTATTTGAACTTCCCGACGGCGGATTGCTGGCGGATACTCCGGGCTTTAATCAGCCGGCTCTCGAATCCGATCCGTCGGAGTTAGCTGAATATTTCCCAGAAGCTCGTCAGAGGCTGGCTTTGGGTAGCTGCCAGTTTAGCGACTGTTCGCACCGCGATGAGCCTAACTGTGTGGTGCGGGGAGATTGGGAGCGCTACCAGTATTATTTGAATTTTATGGAAGAGGCGATCGTCCGCCAACAAGCTCTGCAAAACTCCAGCAGCGCCGAATCCAGTTTGAAGCAGCAAACCAAGTCCGACGGTACACAGCAGTATGAACCGAAACTGCAAACTAAAAAATATCGCCGCACGAACCGCCGCCTGCAACACCAGTCGCTGCAAGATATGTGTCAAGAAGATTTAGAGGATTTCTGAGGAAGTAGTCGCCGCCGATCGCCCGCGAGGAGTCTGACAATATTACCAAGACTTACTCAGCAACGGGATTCGATCGAGTAAGATACTTCTTTGCCACCCGAGGCCTTGGACTGCAAGACCCGGTTTCTTTAGTGGCGAGTGCGTAAGTCCTGAGTACATTAATCGCTAAAATTAAATGGCCTTAGATTTGTAAAAAAAAGTAGAACAGAAGCAAAAGTTAGCGGGTAATGCAGGAGCAAAAATATTGTGAATATTCAAGAACTGTTTCAAAAAGGCGGCCCCGCCATGTGGCCCCTGTTGGTGTTATCGATTCTATCTGTAAGTACAATTATCGAGCGCTTGTGGTTCTGGGCAAGCCTCTTGAGCAAAGAGAAGCAGATAGTTAACCGGATTCTCGACGCGGCGCGGAGCGATTGGGGGGCGGCTAACGAGATTGCCAGACAAGCCAACCGACAGCCGATCGGGCGATTTCTTTCTGCACCCCTGCGCCTGTACAATCCCGAACCAGATTTATTTCGACTCGCCCTCGAAGCAGCCGCCGATGAAGAGTTGGCTTCGATGCGCCGCGGGGACAAAATCTTAGAAGCGACGATCGCTCTCGCCCCTTTGCTGGGCTTGCTGGGAACAGTTTTGGGCTTGATTAACTCCCTCAGTTCCATCCGTCTGGGCGACATCGGTACGGCGGCAACCACTGGCGTGACTTTGGGGATTAGCGAGGCGCTGATCACGACTGCGAGTGGGATGGTAGTAGCAATTTTTACCTTGGCGTTTTATCGGATATTTCAAGCTTTTTTGTTCAACCAAGCCAAAATATTTCGCAAAGCTGGAAATGAAATGGAATTGCTCTACAGACAATATTGGCCGACTGCTAATGCTAAAGGTCGATCGCCCGGTACAGATCACAACAATTCTTCCTTTGGTTCCGATGGTTTGAACAGGCGTTCTCTCAATTCTCAAGAATCATCGGGAGAACGTCTCAGGGAGCCGAAATTGAAAGGTTCCGATCCGGCTGAAGATTCACCTTCTAATAATTAGAACAAAGAACAACTGATGAAGATTCACTTAGATACTCCTGCTGAAGAGGCTCGGATTGAACTGGTGCCTTTAATTGACGTGATCTTTTGCATTCTGACGTTTTTTTTGGTGGCGGCTTTGCAACTGACTCGCCAGCAAGCGATTAATGTCGATTTGCCGAAGGCGAAGACTGGACAAACGCAGATGCGAGAGATGCTGATTGTCAGCATTGACGATTTCGGGCAAACTTATATCGACCAATTGCCTGTTAATTACCAGCAGCTCGATCGAGTTTTAAAGAGTTTCCACAGCACAAATCCTGCCGGCTTGACGGTGTTGTACGCTCCTCAAAATGCTAAATACGCCAAAGTTGTGGAGGTTTTAGACAAATTGCGAGAGGTAGGGGGCGATCGAGTAGCTCTAGCAACTCTTCCTAGTTCGGCTCCCTCTGCCCAGCCGAATAATCCGTCGCTTCCCAATTCGGGGATTCCTGCGGCACCTTCGGGCAATTACCCTCAACCCCTGCCGTCTCCCGTAGCTCCTGGGCAACAACAGCTCAATCCGAATCGGTTTCAATCTCCTCTTCCGGCTCCGGGGCAGCAGCAGTTCAATCCCAATCAGTTTCAATCTCCTCTTCCAGCACCGGGACAGCAGCCGAGCAACTCTGGGGGAAATCTGGGAATTCCTCCCGTTTCGCCCGCACCCATTGCCCCCAATTCCAGGCCCGGAGCTGCTACTCCACCGCCGAATGTCCCTCCCTCAAATTAGTAAGAACGCTTCCAAGTTTGGAAGCAGTGTGCGGGATTTAACAGATGTAGCCGATTTAACGAATACAAGGAAGAAGGTAAGGGAGAAGAGAGAAATATAGATTCTCCCAGTCTCCCCATCTCCCCTCACCCGATCTCCTGACAGGTGTAGGTTTTCCCCTGGCAAAACCCAGCAAATCTAGACAGTGCAAAAGTTTTGGGCTTTTGCCTCTTAAAATCTCAAACTCTTATGGGATAAGGCTTTTACCAAAAAACCTACACCCGTCAGCACCCGCTCTCCCCCTCAGCCAGAGAGAATTTCCGCGCGAGTTGGTATAAATCGCTGCAATTATTTTGGTTCATACTGAGCCTTTTTTCTCTTGACAAGTAGATAGAGTGGTATAAGTCTGCGGAAGGAACTTTTGCGGACATCTTGCCATCTCTATGGTTAAGTTATTTCTTAGGAAAGATGGTAATTTTGTCAAATTATTGTTACCTTTTGTAATATACTAAAGCGAGATAGGCTTGCGGGACATCCTGAAACCAAGAGCCGATCGCTGAAGCAACTTACAGAAACAACTTACAAATCTGGTTAATCCAGGTTTCACTGTCAAGTCACTTTTACTTACTACAGGAGTCAAAGTCATGAGCCAACCAGCAGAATTGTCTTTGGAGCAGCAATTTAGCCTGTGTTCCTTCAAAACACAGGTAAGTGACATGAGCCGCGAGCAAGCTCAGGAGTTTTTGGTCAAGCTTTACGAGCAAATGATGTTGCGCGAAACCATGTACCGCCATTTTCTCAAACACCATTGGGGTCTAGAACCCAATCCAGGCGTTGAGTAGCCTAGAGTCGCAGTCGGCGACCTCCGTCTCTTACTCTCTTCCCTCAGGCGGAAAGGAGTTGGGGGTGATGGGGCGTCACTCAAAGGTATAAAGCAGAATATCCTCAGAGCTCGACACTGATATACGGATGAATTTATCAGGTTAGAGGCATTTGGTAGAAACAATTTTTAGCAACCTATCGAGAACTCATCCTCGGGTCTAGACAAACTCGCACTTTATTGTCTTTTGATTCTACTAAAAGTTGGGATCAAGTCTCCGTAATAGTCCGATCGACGATCGCAGCACAGAGCAACAAGAATTTATCGCTCCGCCTCTCAAAAATTATAAATTTTTCGACAATATCTATATTTTTTTATACAATAAATTAAAGCCACAAATAATTATGTAATTTCCAGAAAGGGAAATTGTTTGATATGGCGAGCTTAACACTTCACTACAGCTCTTAATATCCTGTAAAGTCAGATTTGCGGTGTCTACTTTTAGAGTAAGCGATTGTGGGAGCAGGATATCAATAGCGCCCGAATCGCTGCTAGCCCTCTCAAGTTGCAGCGGGTGGCTTTGAGGAAGAATTGAGCAAGTCGGACATCACAAGGCGATATCCGACCAGCTAAACTTTAATTTTCTACTCAAGTCCCATAACTGGCAACTTGTAACTCTAGAAAGAGTTATTCCGACTGACGTTCCAGAGTTGCCTCCATTGTACTCGTCAAGTAATGACCAGACATGATGCCACTAGATTGGTAGTAGCGATTTTCATCAACGCGGTGGAGGGTATCAAAACCCGTCCGCCGCTGGCGTTCATCTCCGAGTACCCAGTAACGTTGGACGATCGACTGGGGAGCAATCCAACCTTCGCCCTCGACTCGGCCGAGTTCGCTGTGTTGGAGTACAAAAGTATACTGCCGCTCATCGTTGTTGAGGTGTCCTCGGTACTGCAAAATAATCTCTTCGCGATCGCCTCCTGGAAACACGAGCTTCGTCACCATACTGAACCAATCTGTTCGGTTCCAGCTCACTAAAGTTTTGCCTTTTACCGTAATTGGCACGCCATTGCGCTCAATCCAACTTCCTTCGAGCGTCCATTGGCCAGATTCCATTAAAAACGTGTGAGCCACAGTGCTGTTCCTATGCTTTTCCTGCTGGCTACAATGCTGGTGCAACAACGCACAGCCGTTGTCCCTCAGACTCTATGCTATCATGCCCAACTGTGCCAACAAGAGTTAATTTCTCCTAACAGAACCGGCGCGCAAGCACCAGTAACTTGAGGCAGATTGCCGGGAATACCCCGAACCCGCCAGGCGGCTAAAACCGCGAAAGCGATCGCCTCTTTAAAATCTACACTCAAGCCTGCCTCAGAAGTAGTCAACACTTGCACTGGATGCAATTGTGCTTGCAATCGGCGTTTTAAGTAGAGATTGTGGCTGCCGCCCCCGCACAATAAAACTCGATCGGGCATCTGCGGCAAAAAAGTTTGGTAACTGTGAACGATCGAAGCAACAGTCAGTTCCGTCAAAGTAGCCAGCACATCAGCAGGACTGAGGTTGTAACCTTGAGCCTCGACCAAACAACGGTTAAAATAGTCTACACCAAATAACTCTCGCCCTGTAGATTTGGGCGGTGCTTGGATGAAAAAATCTTGCTGTAGCCAATTCTCTACTAAAGCTTGACAGGGAGTGCCACTTGCCGCCCAAGCTCCACCTTCGTCACAAGTTTTTGTTCCGTCACAGAAGTGCTGCACTGCCAAGTCTAACAGCGAATTTGCCGGCCCGGTATCCCAACCCAAGATACCCTCGCCCAGAGGAGAAACCGCAGACTTGTCAGCCAATTCTTTATCTCTCCTGGCAGGAAGATAAGTAAAATTGCCAATTCCGCCGAGATTTTGGATGCAGAGGTTGCGGTTGGGTTCAGCAAGCAGGCAGGCATCAACTATTGGGACTAAGGGTGCTCCTTGACCTCCTGCTGCAATGTCTGCCGATCGAAAATTGCTCACAGTTGTAATGCCTGTCAATTGCGCGATGAGCGCGCCCCGCCCGAGTTGCAAGCTGTAACCCATGTCTGAGCCGGGGCTAGGTGCAGCAGAAAAACTGCTCTTTTCCGTATTCCCTGGGGGTCGGTGGTAGACAGTTTGACCGTGAGAGCCGATTAATTCTGCATTATCATATTCTGCTTGAATTGTCAAGGCTGCATTAGCAAATTCTTGGGCGATCGCATCATCTAATTGAGCGAACTCAACCATAGATAACGCGGAACCACTGCAAACTGAGAGAATTTGCGATCGCAAAGTAGCAGGATAAGGGAAAGTCTTGCCGGCCACCAACTGCACTTTTAAGTCTGCTTGGGAACCGACCACATCCACTAAAGCAGCATCAATGCCATCCACCGACGTGCCACTCATCAAACCAATAACGCGAACCATTCGATTTTAAATTTTAGATTTGAGATTTTTTGATTCGGAGATTGGGAGATTTTTAGGTATGCGAGGGTGCGAGGATATTATTTGAGGTCGATCGTCACGATCACCACAGTAATATTGTCCCGTCCCCCTTTATCCTTGGCGGCTTCAATCAAAGCAGTTGCAGCGCCCTCGCAAGCGCGAATCGACTTCAGAGGCGAAGCAATCAAAGGATCGGAAAGTTCCTCAGTCAAGCCGTCGCTGCACAGCAACAAGCGATCCCCGGGCTTTACGTCCACCGGCAGAATATCTATCTCGTGCAAATCATCGCGGCCCAAACACTGGGACAAAACGTGACGCCAAGGATGACTGCGAGCCTGATCCGGAGTCAGGGCCTTTCTTTTGACAGCCTGAGCCACCCAAGTCTGGTCTTCAGTAATCTGATCCAAATGAGATCCGTGCAGCCGATACAAGCGAGAGTCCCCGATATTAGCGCACCAAGGTCTGCCCTCATCCCTAAAGATCAGAACCACAGCCGTAGTCCCCATATCAGCACGCTCGGGATGTTCGAGCTGATCGGTCAAAATTGCTTGATTGGCAATTAACAAAGCCTTGGACAACAACAGGGGAGAATCTTCAGGCCCTTCCCAATGTTCGAGCAAATAAGATTGAATCGCCCCAGTCGCAATCCGACTGGCTTCTTGACCTCCCGCGTGTCCTCCCATGCCGTCGGCCACTATGAAAAATCGCCCGTCAGGATCTATGTGGTACGAATCCTGATTTACGGAACGAACCAGCCCTGTATCTGTCTTACCTGCGAAAGAGCGTTTCATAGATTGGTGCTTGGACTCATCGAACTTCAAAGCTTGATTTAATGGGTGCAATTTTTGATTACAAAACTTAAAATTCCGAACGGTACTGAAATTTCTGCCGATCGCTAGTCTTGGAAAAATTGCACTTCATTAGCCTTACATTGTAGATCGTCTGATGCTAATTCCGTCTGAAAATTTTCGTAAATCAAGCTGCATTCAGCAACACCTGGGCAAAAAAAGGGATTTCTAGCTTCAAAATAAGACATTTGGCTGGGGAGAAATCTATGCAGCAACCGGGGTTTTAGTGTCCCTAGCAAGTAATAGCTGTCAAGTTGAGAAACTTGTTGTCAGCCTGCGAAAACTTAACAGTGAACTACCCCGCCCTACTTCCTACGCGCCCTGAGCGCTTCGGTCGTTGAGGGCGGAGCTTCCAACTTCGACGGGTAGTGCCTTAGAAACGGATGACTTACGCCTTCGGGACTTTGGACTTACCTTCCCGACCTTGGCAGTAGCGCTAGTTCCTAACGCTAAAATACGGAGTCCTTCATCTCGAATATTGACCGCTGCGTTGACATCCCGGTCATGCTTTGTTTCACAGCTTTGACACTGCCATGACCGCACATTCAACGGCAAATTACCAACTCGATTGAGACAGACTGAGCAAGTCTTTGAGGATGGGAAAAAACGGTCTACTTCGACGTAGCACTTCCCCTGCTTCGTAAAACTTACCCAAACTTAACTAAAGCCATCTTTAGCTACAATGAAAGAGTTCACTTCCTGCGCTATTGAGTGGTCGGCCATCCCAAGGTA
>NZ_JAEQDD010000012.1:0-62799 GCF_020737885.1 Microcoleus sp. PH2017_34_RAT_O_A
GTTATCCAAAAGTGAATAATGCTGAATATTCTGCTAGTTTAACACATTATTCAGATAATTGCAGCAAAATTCAGTAAATCAATCAACAGGAGAATGCTCTATTTGTACAGCTTGTCCGTTAATTGTGGCTGACGTTCGACTGCGGTGTACAGTGCAGCCTCGAAGATATCGGTTGCATCCTCCCAGGTATAATGTATCACCGTGTCCAAAGCAGTCTCAGACATGGCCCGCCATTCGGCATCTGACAACTGACAAATCTGCTCGATCGCTTTTGCCATATCCTCTGGGTCTTCTGGTTTCACAAGTATTCCACCCCCGCCAGCGAGGAGTTCCGGAGCCGCGCCAGCAGGAGTGCCGATCACTGGAGTGCCACAAGCCATCGCTTCTAAAATTGGCAAGCCGAAGCCTTCGGTTTGGCTGGCAAACAGCCAAGCATCGCATTTGCTGTAAAGTTCTTTGAGTTCGTCTTGACTAGGTATCTTGTAATACTCAATATTATGCTGCAACAAATCCGGAGGAGCAGTTTCGCCGGAACCAAAGGCAACTAAACGAAGATTAGGGATTCTTTTGGCCGCTAGATTGAAAGCTTCAATGGCAAGAGCACAGCCTTTCCAAGGAGCTATAGAATAGTACATCCCGACTGTGGGAACTGACTGCTTGCCCCGCGGCTGCCCCGATCGCGATCGGGGGTCGTAAAACTGTGTGGTGTCAACAGTGGGAGGCACGAGAGATACAGACAAATTACCAAATTCATCCCTAGCCTTGTCTTCCAGCCACTTAGCGACGGCAATTTTGTGCATCGGCAGCCGCCAAGTTGCATCTACTCGAGCTTTTGGTGTGTAGTCAAAAGCCTCGTAGTGTTGGAGAAAATATACTTTCGCTCCTTTGCTGGGGGAGAGTTTAGACACCCACTCGGCAGTTTCCCACCAAGTAGCCATGATAATATCGGCATCAGGTACGTCCCTGTCGGTAATTGGACGGTAGGTTTCGGTAACTCGACTTTCGACATCTATACGGTCAAAGTGAGACGGCCCTCTCGCCTGAGCGGGTTCCCAACCCTTACCTCTGACCACAGAGCGCAATTGTTGCATTAAAGTTGGTCGTTCGTGAGGTGTAGAG
Organism: Microcoleus sp. PH2017_34_RAT_O_A; assembly: GCF_020737885.1. Lineage (NCBI taxonomy): Bacteria > Bacillati > Cyanobacteriota > Cyanophyceae > Oscillatoriales > Microcoleaceae > Microcoleus > Microcoleus sp. PH2017_34_RAT_O_A. Next base: position 1,120 of record NZ_JAEQDD010000012.1, read on the forward strand.
ACGATACATATTGTGTGTCCTCGCTGTTGGAGAATTTGTGTGTAGATAGACAAAACCCTCATGCCACCTGTAAGAGCAAGGGTAGGAAGGACAAAAGTAATTCTCATAGTATAGGTAGATGTGAAAGATCAAAACTGGTCGATCGAGCTTCTCCATCCTAATCTATTTGCACTGACGAGTCTCTTTTTGGGTTTGGCGCAGGGTTTAGGTCAATGATCGAGGCGATCGTTACTTGATGTCGAGCCGGCCGTACTTTGTCGTCAGGGACTTTTGCCAATGACAAATCAGGAGATGTGTGAGGATTAGACAAGTCTAACCTTTAACAGCCTGAGCTTTCAAACATCCGTTGAACTCGGGTTGAGATTTTGGCCGGCAGTAACAGGAAACCAGTATTTGAGGTAGATGCGGTCAGAATTAGTGTCGAAACTGCTGGGTATAAAACAGGACACCGCCGATGTGAGTTTTACTAGAAGCACCCTACCAAACGATAATTGAGTTCCTACGCAGAATCCCGCGATCGCTGGCATCACTAGCGCAGAATTTCAAATTGCTGCTGTTAACATCAAAGCTTAACTTTTTCCGGCGCCGGTGGGAACCGCGCATGGTAATGGGCCCCGCACATAGTAGGGAGAACAGGAAACTATGTTAACTTCACGCTGTTGAGATTTCTCTACAGCAACTTTCAATCCTGCTTCAAAATGCTCCGTGGCATCTTTCCAAGAGTAATTGGTCACCTTAGCATAGGCGGCTTCCGACATGGCTTGCCACTGGGCATTCGACAAATGACACATAGATTCTATGGCTTTTGCCATTTCTTCGGGATCTTCTGGGCTTACAAGTATGCCAGTACCGCCGCTCAAAATTTCAGGAGCAGCGCCTGCTGTGGTACTGATGACGGGAGTGCGGCACGCCATCGCTTCGATAATTGGCAAGCCGAAGCCTTCAGAGCGACTCGCCAGCAGCCACGCATCGCATTTGCTGTAATAATCTTTGAGTTTGTCTTGGTCGGGTCTAATTACATACTCGGCATTGGCTGGTAGCGGCAATTCCGGGGATGGGGCCTCTGTACCGAAGGCAACCAGACGCAGGTTGGGAATTTTTTCAGCGGCTAGGGAAAAAGCTTTGAGTGCGATGTCGGTTCCTTTCCAGTAAATTGCAGAGTACATCATGCCAATGGTAGGAACCGATTGTTTGTGGCGAGGGCAGGCATAAAATTGCTTGGTGTCAACGCTCGGAGGAGCTGAGGAAACTTGGCGATCGCCATATTTAGTCCGAGCTAGGTCAACTAACCAGTCAGAGATCGTAATTTTGTGCATGGGTAGCTTCCAGGTTGCTTCGACTCTACCTTCAGGTAGATAGTCAAAAACTTCATGGTGCTGGATAAAATAAGCTTTAGCTCCTTTGCTCGGGGAGAGTTTTGCTACCCACTCGGCGGTTTCCCACCAGGTGGCAACTACTACGTCAGCGTCAGGCACATCTTTGTCTTCTATTGGGCGCGAGCGATCGATAATTTTGCTTTCTACACTGAGATTATCGAAAAATGATGGCTCATTTTCAGGTGTGGAAATCCAGCCCCTTCCCCGCAGCAGCGACTTGACTTGCTGGCGCAGACTCGCTTGCTCATGGGGTACAGAGATGACGAACACGGAGTGTCCTCGTTGTTTCAAGAGTTCTGCGAAAATAGATATTACTCGAATTCCACCAGTCAGACACAGAGTAGGAAGAACAAAGGTGATTTTCATGTTTAACTCCCGCTGAATAATCCGACTCGGTTTCGACGCTGCGATGAGCGCGCTTTGTGAGAGCCGACAGGAAAGAGGGGCGGGTGAATCTTAATTACCGCTTTCCCGGTGTGGGCATAGAATCAAACCTAGCGACTGTTCGCAACACCCCAGTATAGATCCACAATTTCGCTGTCATTCAATCTATAGTAATGATGGATTCGATTCACCAACAGTTCCCTGCGGGATATTTTTTCGGGTCTGCGAAAGTTACTTCTCAAGACAGATACGCGATCTAACATCAGCTTTTTTCGCCCCACACACGAAGCTCTACAACACTTCCTGCCTAACATAACATCATTTGCTGATCTTACCGACACAGAGTTACGGTTTACCGTAACTCTCCAAACTTTAGTGTTGGGGAAAGGTAGCCAGCGTAACAATATTCCGGAGATTGACAATCGCCGTCCGGAAAAATTTGTTATAAAATTCTATTAAATTAAATTATTAGTTATAAAATATTAATTCGCGATAGCTATCATCGCTAGAAATACTGATGCTTGACTGTGTGTTTTAAGTTACTATACGCTCTGTATCGCTTAAAAAATATATTATTTATTCTGAATTCAGAGATGTAATTTGCTCAAACACCTGCACGGACGCGAGCTGATTCTGAAAGGGAATCGCAGAAATCACAGTCATGGATAGGTTAATCAGGAAAAACTGGTTTTTTTTAACTATTGCTCGATCTTGTTGCCGTAAATGTCTTAAAAAACCGTTTGATGCGTCTGGACTGCTGAAAAAGGTAGGTTTGTCGATCGCTACAGAATATATAATTTGATTGGTATCAATTTAATTAACTGCCTGAGTTTTAAATTTTTTAATGGCAGGCGATCGCCTGAAAGTATCCCCAAAAGTGACTGCCACTTCTCCACCGAGTATGTAGCGTGCCCAACAGATGTCTAAGTAATTACCGTAAAATTCAAGTTCCCCCAATTACCTAACGATCGTGTAAATATCACAACAATTGTCATGGTGCAGTGATATAGATCGTGGCAACCTTGACTCTTAATTGGTAGCCGCAGCTTAGCGGTATGTATCAAGCGAGTTCGCTTACAAAAAAAATCCTGCTATGAAAAAATCATATTTCCTGAGTTGACGATTCCGAAGGACAATCGGTGTACTTTTGAGCGTTGTGGTGCCCAGGGTGGCAACGATATGGTTTGCCAGTTTTCACGCAGTAAAAATTATGCGATCGCCAGCGCAACAAAATCTCTAACTTTAAATAGATGTCTTCACACAAAGCATTTCTCGGTGGGAATACATGAACTTTCAATTGTTGTACAGCATCAGTCAAAATCCCAGCAGCGTCCAATACGGTTGAGTTAAGAGAGTCCCGCAGTCATAACGATTTGAAAAATAGACACTGAGATTGCTCTGGGGCGCGATCGCTGCGGACAAAAAGTGTTAGCCCAAGCGTATTGGGCTATAGTTTAATACGGTTCACTTAAGAAGATAATTGCTCAGCGCCCACCTGACTTAACCGAGAAATGTCATAGTCTCTGCGATTGCCGCGCTCGATCGCTCGCAATGACAAAAACGTTAAGTGAACCGTATTTGGCTATAGTTGCTAAAAAAGTGGCTAGTTAAAGAGGATTTGCCAAGCAATCATTGCGAGGGCTAAATCTGCGATCGCGTGGCTGATATAACTAGGCCACAGCGAACGGTAAGTTAGATAACAGTGCGACCAAATTATCCCGGCGGTGAAGACGGCGAATGAGCCTAAAATCACAGCGCGCCAGTCGCTGTAGGCTGCGATTACAAAAATGTGGTGGAGGGTGAAAAATAGTGAACTGAGAAATATGGCTGGTTTTCCTGGTATCAGAATCTGGCATTTGTTGCAGACAAACCACCGCCAAGTAAATTCTTCAATCAGCGAGTTAACTAGCACGAAATATGCTTCAACAATTAAGTAAATATTTTGGCTGTTGGTTCCCAATTGGCGAGCTTTTTCTTTGGCCGCTACAGGATCGATCCAGTGCTGGCCGAAAAGGCTGTAGATACCCACAATTACCGCAAACATGGCTATTCCCCAAATGGCTCCAGCCCGCAATTCTCGCCGCTTGGGGAGGGATAAATGCAGTTTTTGCCGATCGACTAAAACACACCAGGCGATCGGGAAAAGGAGCAACCAAAGTTGACACAAGGCTGATACTGTTTGTCCCCAGCTTCCGGGGGCAATATACAAGCCTGCTATTATACCAATACTCGCAGCGGGGACGAGCAGTGTGAGAGCTAAGAGTGCTGTTTTGCGATCGCCAATTTCCAGCATTTTTTACGCCACCTTTGAAAATTTGGATTGACATCAAAGGTAAAAGCTTGGCCGGTTCCCAGAGGTGATACCAGTTTTACAAAAATTTAACTTTAGCCAAACCTGAAATTCTGATGCCGTCAGTCATGCCCAATATAAAATATAAAATATAAAATAGTATGATTTTTGTGCCACTTATCAAAGTGGTGCGTCTTTGTGGCATCGGAAAATTGGTATAATGGCGATCGCACTTCCGATCCTAATCAGGAATTACTCTAAATTAACTCAGTTGTCGGCTTTTTGAAATCCGAGCGATCTTTCTATTTCGGGTTCAGCACCATTTTGCAGCCAATCAAGAGGTTTTTCTGCTATTTGGGCTGGATTTACCCATATAATATCTTTAAGCTCATCAACCTCTACTGCTACTTTAGCAAAACATTGTCTGACTTTGTTATCAAGTGAAATTACTGTGCGATCGGTAGCGATCGCAGCTTCCACCAACCGCAAATCTTTAACCATTATTTCCCGCTCTTTATCGCTTTCGGCAATCGATTCAACTTGAGACCACAAATTATCATCTACCGCGATATCGCAGGGGCATAGTTTCTTCTTTGCCACCATCCGGCGCAGCCATATACGAGCGGATTTTGATTGATGCTTGTTCCACTCATCTCTAATATCTGGAGTCATCACAACTCTGTGAGAAATATCCAACACAGCTTCGAGAAAATCGCGACAGTAAACGGATATTGGATAGGTAGCATCTTCTCCACCAGCAGCACGCGCAACTGAAGCATCAATTACCAGGCGTTTAGAAATTTTATCTGCCATGTTAATGCTTCCACAAAACAGCTTCGGCTGCATCCAAATAGCGGTTTTCTAGATGCAAAGAGACATCGCCAAAATCTTCCGGCCACTCTCCAAAAGCTCCTGTTTCATCTAGATCGGCACTGCTGACTTCTGTAACACCATCGTCGCGCCGTTTAAACCAGTGAAGTTTGACTAAATCAGGTAATATTTTACCCTCGGCAACTAACGATTGAACTGCTAAAAGCAGCAATTCACTGTGAGTTTCTAGAACTACTCGCACACCTCGATTTGCAGCATCAACTAATATCTCTGCTAAAGCAGCTTGAGCGCGAGGATGCAAGTGAATTTCCGGCTGTTCTAGGTAAACTAATTGTCCTGGTTCTGCTACAAGCAAGGCAACTAAAATAGGCAAAGTTTGCGATACCCCAAAGCCAACATCAGCAATACTAACCGTATCGATTGCACTCCCGCTGCGGGATAAACGACCTACCAGCAGTTCAATTTGTACGTCATTAATCTGTCTGGCTTCAACTTTCCAGTTGAGTCCCAGGAACTCTAAGGCTTGACCCAATTTTATCAGTCGATCGTCCTTGGTTTCTTGCCAGGAATTAACTATACTAGCAACATAATTTTCAAAAATTCCAGTAAATTCACTGCCAAATGCTGCGATATTATAGGTGCGTTCTGGATTGCCTCTCGATCCGGGAACATGAATTATCTGGCGAATATATTTTTGAAAGTTGATTGCCAAATGGGATGAATCAAAATGACTTTCACCAAGTCGTAAGTCTAAAAAACCTCGAACATTACTTACGCTCCATAGTGGCGGTTCTTCGTCAATATTGTCTAATAAAATATAGTAATTTTCCGCAAAGTTTTCTGGAAGAACCTCAATCACTTCTTGATGTCGCATTCCCGGATAAATAGTAATAATTTTATCATTGTCAGGAAAACAGTAAATTGCCTTGACAATTCTAATGCCAGGTTTTGGCTGCTTGCTGAAAACGTTTTTCAAAAAATTATCTCTCTCTAGATTAACCCTGACATAAAACTCATCGTTGTATTTTTCAGGTGACAGTTTAGACAATATCTGTTCTGCGGATGTAAACTTAACATTCGGCCCGTCAAGTTTCAAACCACCCGGATCGTAAGGGGCTTCTAGCGTTTGCTTCATCAGCAATAGCGGCTGCATAATGCTAGACTTACCAGAACTGTTGGCACCGGCTAAAATTGTCAGCGATCGCACTTCAATTTGGCACTCTTCATAAATAGACTTGTACCCGCATACTGCAATTTCACTAATTCCCGATACAGGCTCTTTGTTCTGTGTTGCAAAGGAAGTGGATTGAGTCATAATATTATGTTTGCATTGTCAGCTCTAAATACCATAATATTATAAGATAATCTTTAGTAGCTGTGTATTTTGGCCCAATGACGATCGCAATTGACTTTGGAACTAGCAACACCGTCGTCGCTCGCTGGAATCAAGCTCTCCAGCAGCCCGAAACCTTGAAATTGCCGGGATTGTCGGCAATCTCGGTTCAAAATCCACCCCTAATTCCCAGTTTGCTCTACGTTGAGGACGCTGCTCAAAATAAAGTCATCCTCGGTCAGCAAGTCCGCGACAAAGGCCTCGATCTGAGTCGAGATTCTCGGTTTTTTCGCAATTTTAAGCGGGGAATTGGCACTTTTGTGCAGGGTTTTGTGCCGGAACTTGACGGGCAAATTGTTGATTTTGAACGAGTCGGTGAGTGGTATTTGAGCCAAATTGTGAACTCAATTCGCGAATTGCCTTTGTCGGTAGATTCTTTGGTTTTTACTGTGCCGGTAGATAGTTTTGAAGCTTACCGCCATTGGTTGGGTAAAGTTTCTGAATCTCTGCAAGTGGAACAGGTGCGGATGTTGGATGAGCCTACGGCGGCTGCTTTGGGTTACGGTTTGGCCGATCGCGAAATTCTATTAGTGATTGATTTCGGCGGCGGCACTCTCGATATTTCATTGGTACGCCTCGATGTTAATGCCAACAAAAAGCCTTTGGGGTTTTTGCTGAAATGGGGCGAAAAGTTGTTAGCTGAATCTTCTGCACAAAAGACAAAAGTTGCCAGGGTTTTGGCTAAAGCCGGACAAAATTTAGGCGGTTCTGATATTGATAATTGGTTGGTTGACTATTTTGTTAAAACGAAAAAGTTGGCAAAATCTCCGATTACGACGAGGTTGGCAGAAAGGTTAAAGATTCAGTTATCTTTGCTAAATAATGCGGCTGAGGTTTATTTTGATGACGAAACTTTTGAGAGTTACGAATTAGAATTAGACCGATCGGGCTTTGAATCTATCCTTGCCGAACATCAGTTTTTTGAGAACCTCGACGAGTGCATGAATCAAGTATTGCAGCAAGCGCGGCGCCAAGGCTTAGAAATTGGCGATATCAATGCAGTTTTGCTCGTTGGCGGTACTGTCCAAATTCCAGCGGTGCAGCGTTGGGTGCAGCAATATTTCGATCCGGCAAAAATTCGGTGCGACAAACCCTTTGAGGCGATCGCCCAAGGTGCTCTACAATTAAGTCAAGGCATAGAAATCAAAGATTTTCTCTATCACAGTTACGGCATTCGCTACTGGAACCGCCGCGAAAATTGCCACAGTTGGCACAGTTTAATCAAATCCGGTCAGTCTTATCCGATGACCGAACCGGTAGAATTAGTCTTGGGAGCTTCTTTGGAAAATCAGCCCAGCATAGAATTAATTATCGGCGAATTGGGAGCGGAAACTGGTGGGACGGAGATCTATTTTGACGGCGACAGGCTAATTACTCGCCAACTCGCGGGCGAAAGATCCGTACAGCCGCTAAATGACAAAGACGGAGCTCGCAGTATCGCGCAATTGACGCCGCCTGGGTATCCGGGGAGCGATCGCATAAAAATCTTTTTCCGCGTTGACGAACAGCGCTTTTTGCGGATTACTGTGGAAGATTTGCTAACCAATGAAACTTTGTTAGAGGATAAACCAGTGGTGCAGTTAAGTTAAATATAGGACGTACGGTTGAAACCGCGTCTAGACAAAGGAAGTCCGCCTCCGCGGACTGAATGAAATCAAAAATTCCCACGCCCTTGAAGTGAATTTTGTCTCCATAAATGTAATTTTAACCGCTCACTCTTCAACCGGCGTCCGGCTTGTTTTGTCTGTATAGACGCGGTTTCAACCGCCGTTTGATCTACGAACCTATTAGTTAAATTTCAGATTTGTGCACCACTACAGGCGTCCCCACCGAGGCCCAATTGAACAGCCATTTAGCGTGATTTACAGCTACATTTGTGCAGCCGTGAGTGACGGGATTTCCAAACAAATTGTGCCAGTAAGCGCCGTGAATTGCATTACCGCCATCGTAATACATTGTATAGGGAACGTCGGGCACGTCGTAGTCTTCCCCAGTCATTCTAGTAACGCGATATTTGGTTTGGATGGCAAAGGTTCCCGTGCGGGTGGGAGTCGATGATTTGCCGCTGGAAATAGTCACCGCATAAACGGGTGTATTTCCTTCCCAAGCTATGAGTTTTTGTCTTGACAAATCAATTTCAATCCAGCGCTGACTGGATTGCTGCAACTGCATGATTCTATTGGCAATTATGTTGCGCTGTTCGCCTGCAAATGCAGGAATTTGTCCGCCACAAAATGCAGCAACTGTTAGGGCGCAGGCAACACATAAAGTTCCTGCGCGACGCAAGTAAGTTGAGTTGATAATCATGTTTATTCCTCACACCCAAGACGATTTGATAGTTTTAGATTGAAAAATTGAAGAATTGGGAAACTTTCACACCTGGTACTATTTTAAATTGTAGATTATAGATTTTAAATTGGGAAAGAGGGCTTAACAAGTTGTTAAGTTTTGGGTGAGAGTTTTGGCAATTTCGACGATCGCCCGCCAATCTCGATTTTGCACTAAGTGTTTGGGAAATAAGTCTCCGGCTAAACCAACGGCGATCGCCCCAGCGTCAATAAATACCTTGGCATTTTCCAGCGTCACCCCGCCCGTGGGAATCAAAGGAATGTCGCCCAGAGGGCCTTGCAGGCTTTTCAGGTAAGCAGCGCCTCCCAAGCCTGCGATCGGAAAAACTTTCACGCAGGTAGCACCTGCTTGCCACGCCGTCATAATTTCTGTGGGAGAAAAAGCACCAGGGACGATCGGCACTCTCGCATCAACTGCTGCTTGAATCATGCCTACATCGGTGTGCGGAGTAAACAGGAATTGAGCCCCGCAATCTATGGCTTGCTGCAACTGTTCTAAGTGTAATAAAGTGCCAGTACCAATACTAAAATCTGGCAATTCTGAGCGGAGTTGCGAAATTAATTCAGCGGCTTTGTGGGTATTCCAGGTAATTTCAATAAATTGGATTCCTCCTGCTGCTACAGATTTTGCCATCTGCCAAGCGACTTCCTGTTCGGATGAACGGATCACGGCGATCGCTCGGTGTTTTTTTAGTAGTGTCAACCAAGATTGATGATTCATGCTAACTCATTCTGACTAGGATATAATTTTAGTACACATTACAAAATTCGATATATGCCAAACTACAATATGCGCGGCGTTCAATTTTTAACAGACAATGAAGGCAACAAAACCGCTGCAATTGTTGACCTCAAAGAACACAGCGAATTTTGGGTTGACGTGTTGGCTGAATGTGGCGAACCGACAGACTTTCAGTTTTTAGTTGACGGCCAAGGCGAAAAAATTGCGGTGCTGCTTGACTTCGAGAAGCACGGCGAACTCTGGGAGGATGTTTATGACTCTTTGACTATTGAATCTAGACAAGATGAACCAAGAGTTCCCTGGGAAGAAGTTAAGCGCCAGCTTGAGGAAAAGGGTATGTTGAATGTCTGATTACTTGGTCATTACTGCACGTTCGGCTCAAAAAGACCTGGACGCTCTGCCCGTTGAAATCAGCAGTCGCATTTATCCCCAGATAAATGCTTTAGCCAGTGTGCCCCGTCCCCCAGGCTGTCTCAAGTTAAAGGGGAAGAAAAACGGCTGGCGAATTCGGGTGGGCGATTACAGGGTAATATACACCATAGATGACGACAGCCGCACGATCGATATCAGTAAAGTGCGTCACCGGCGAGAAGTTTACCAAGGGTGATATCAAGTCCGGTTATATCGAAATGATGCAGTGCGATCGCCCGATCGCTACCCCTCTAATCGCTGATTCATTGGACATTTGTGGAAAAAGCATACATATATCCATCGTTGCGGTGGATTGATTTACAGTATTTATGACGTACTGGACTAACCTTGCCGAGTGGCGTTCTCATTTCAAAAACTCCGCTTTCTCTGACCGTCAGCCTGCCGACGTGAGTGCCTGCAAACCTCCCAGAGGGGAGAATCGCACTTACCATGTCGCCAGTCCCAAACCCAAAAAACGTTTTGCACCGCGTTCTGTGCTTGACAGGAAATCCGTATTTATTGGTTGTACACATTTGACGGCTGCCCCATCCTTTAGCTGCAATTAACAACGGTTGATCCGTTAAAACTTGCAGCACTTCTACATTTCCTACACAAGCTGCATCCAGCCAATGAGTTTTAGCTAGTCCTAAACGAGTCCGATTGTACTTTGTTCTACCTCCAGTTGAAACTTCTATGGGCAATCCTGTTTGTTTAAGTTGTTGGAACAATGCCCAGCCGGTTGAATTCACAGCAGTTGCATCTTTCAAAGGTTGTGAGGCCTGTTTCAAAATACGGGACAGGATGTCAGGCTTTTTGAACAAGAAATCCCGAATATCTTGATTGCCTTTGGCTTGGTTGCACCCACGGCAGGCTAGGGTAAGATTGGAAACGCGATCGCTTCCCCCTTTTGATTTGGGGTGGATATGTTCTACCTCAAAAGGTACGTTTTCAACACCGCAATAGGCGCACTTTCTCCCCCACTTCGCTAACAAGTATTCTTTGACTTCATAGCCCGCAAGTTCCCCTTGCTGATACTCTTTGCCGGATATTTCGGGATTCTGCATTGCAAGTAAGTCAAATTTAACTAACTCTTGGGATATGCCTGTAATTGCGACGTATCGACGGATGCGGTTGACCCAAGTCACGATGTTTTTCACCCTAGATTCTAAGCTTGGTGGCAACCATCCAGGTGCTCTTGTGCGGTTCAGAAAACGTGGTTTGCGGTAACGAGTTTTGCGGTTGCGACGATTGCGACGAAGGTTGCGACGTGACTCTAAGTCATTTTTAATTTGTTGCCCGCGATGGCTCAAATGAGCCCCCCAGAGAACTTTATTACCGCTAACGATCGCCAGCCCAGTAGTTTTAGAACCTGGATCAATTTTTAATTGAGTCGGTTGCGTTTTTGGGTGAGAAACCGCATATTTCAGAATAATTGTGAACGGGTAACGGAGATACACAGCAGCTTGGGCTAGTTTTAACAATCGTCTTGCTTGTCCTGGTGCTACTAGCTCAAGTGGTTGTTTGTTGGTATCTAAAACGAATACAAAGTTAGACATGAAAGTCCTCTGATTGCTCAGGTTATGTTTTCCTCGCCAATGTTTTGATGGCTTGTTGGGTTAGAGACACTGACTTAACCAAATACATCTGTTTAATCTCTAACGACAGAGCTACAAGCTGGAAAGCACCCGTAGGTGTCATCACCCTCAAAACGTAGTATTCAAGATACTTAGGCTGGCTATTTGTCCAGTGTATGAACTAGCTGTTGAGTCTTGTCCACTGTTTGGTGAATAGCATTGCACAATGAAATTAAACAGCCGATCGCACCACAAAAAAATCGGGGCGATTCCAGACAATACCAGAAGCACCCCAATTATCGATTTTAAGCTTTAGATTAAATCTAAAATCTAAAATCCAAAATCTAAAATCAATTAGGCAATTGTCGCCATCTTGACATCGCTATTAGCTAACAAATTTTGCAATTCATCAGCATCGACAGTTTCCTTGTCAACTAGCATATCTGCCAAGGCGTTCAGCACGTGGCGGTTGCCGACGAGCACGTCTTTAGCGCGCAGGTAAGCTTGCTCTACCAACAAGCGGACTTCATCATCGATCGTAGCTGCGGTTTCTTCAGAAAAGTCCCGTTCGGCCATGATATCGCGACCCATGAACATATTCCCTTGTTGGCGACCGAGAGCTACAGGGCCTAGCCGATCGCTCATTCCGAAGCGAGTTACCATTTGGCGTGCTACTCTTGCCACTTGTTGCAAGTCATTGGAAGCGCCAGTTGTGACTTCTTCTTCACCGAAGACAATCTCTTCAGCAATGCGGCCGCCCAAGGCTACCGCCATTTGATTTTGCAAGTAAGAGCGAGAATACAAGCCAGAATCCATGCGATCTTCGCTAGGTGTGAACCAAGTCAAACCACCAGCGCGGCCGCGGGGGATAATGCTGATTTTCTGTACGGGATCGTAGTCGGGCATCAGCGCACCGACTAAAGCGTGACCGGCTTCGTGGTAAGCTACTAAGGTTTTGCGTTTTTCGCTCATCACGCGGTCTTTCTTTTCGGGGCCGGCGAGGACGCGATCGATCGCATCGTTGACTTCATCCATCGAGACTTCGGTCAAATTGCGACGGGCTGCCAAAATTGCTGATTCGTTGAGCAAGTTAGCCAAATCCGCACCTGTGAAACCGGGTGTCCGGCGGGCGATTTTTTCCAAATCCACATCTTTTGACAAGGTTTTGCCGCGGGCGTGAACGTTAAGAATTTCGAGGCGGCCGGAGAAATCGGGGCGATCGACCACAACTTGGCGATCGAAGCGACCTGGACGTAGCAGCGCAGCATCCAGCACGTCGGGGCGGTTAGTAGCAGCAATCAAAATGATGCCAGTATTGCCTTCAAAACCGTCCATTTCGGTCAGTAACTGGTTCAGGGTTTGTTCCCGTTCATCGTTACCACCGCCCAAACCAGCTCCGCGCTGGCGGCCTACGGCGTCAATTTCATCAATAAATACGATACAAGGAGCGTTTGTTTTAGCTTGTTCAAACAAGTCGCGGACGCGGGAAGCACCGACACCGACGAACATTTCGACAAATTCCGAACCGGAAATGCTGAAGAAAGGAACACCTGCTTCTCCGGCGACTGCTTTGGCGAGCAAGGTTTTGCCTGTTCCGGGAGGGCCGACTAACAGCACGCCTTTGGGGATTTTAGCTCCGACTGCGGTGAAGCGATCGGCATTTTTCAGGAAGTCCACGACTTCAGCGAGTTCTAGCTTGGCTTGTTCGATGCCGGCTACGTCGCCGAAAGTCACCTGAGTTTGAGGCTCCATTTGGACTCTAGCTTTCGATTTGCCGAAGTTCATGGCTTGATTGCCGGGCCCGTTTTGGGCGCGCCGCACCAGGAAAAACAGTCCCACCAAGAGCAGGATCGGGAAGAACAGGCTGCTGAGGGCTTTTACCCAGAAGCCTTCGTCGTTTTGGGGCAGAACTGAAATATCTACCTTATTTTTGGTCAGGATGTTAATCAGTTCGGGGTCGTTAGGCAGGTTGACAATTACCTTGCTGCCGTCCTGAGCCGTTACGAGAGCTTTACTGCGATCGGAACTGATATTTATTTTGTCTACTCTGTTGCCTTCGACTTCCTGAATGAATTGGCTGTACTTCCAAACTTCCCGACTAGGGGGCTGTTTGTCAAAAAATGCAGTGGCTAGGGCAATGACTACAATAGCCAGCAGTGCGTACAGTCCAGCGTTTCTCCAGCGTTTATTCACCGAGGTCGATCCTCCTAATTATTTAGTCCCTGTGATTTGGGAATTTTTATTTATGTTCATCAATCTTAACGTATTTGTAACTTGTTTTTGTGTTGTCAGGAATCCCGGCAAGGGCGATCGCTCGTCTGAAGTAGTGGAAACCGAACTGCCCTGAAAGCCGTCAGGAGATGGGAGTGCTTTACTAAGGAGTCACATATAGCATAAATTAAAACTTGTCAAGCCTTTAGTCGAAGTAATCTTGAGGGGGCGGACTCCTGATAAGATCAGTCCTGGACGCACGGGTGGCCAGAAACCGGGTTTTTTTACGAAAATCCTTCGTTGGAGTCGCGAGATTAGGCAAAAAACCCGGTTTCTTTGGTAGGAATACGTCCAGGACTAAAGATATCTGAGTCAGGGCTGCATTGGTGTAGGATGTTCCTGTTTATTCACTCTTCATATATAACGATCGACCCTTGAGAAACCGTCTGAAGATTTCAAGACTCAGCATTAAAACAGTCTAGCCTACCCCATTGCCATCACTTGGCAACATTAAAAATTGAGTAAAGCGGGAGAGATATTCGGCCTTCCAATACAGACAGTCAATTAAACAACCTTGTAAGTTTAGATAATCAAAATGAAGTGCAATATTTGTGATTCTCCAACAAACAGCTTGGCTGCGGCTACGGTACTAAAAAAATATAACGTTGAGTATTTTCAATGCTCAAATTGTGGATTTGTTCAAACCGAGGAACCGTACTGGCTTGAGGAGGCTTATTCAGAAGCCATAGCTAGCAGCGACGTGGGAATGTTATCCAGAAGCACGATGTTCTCCACCGCAGCCAATAATATTATTTTTAATTTGTTTAATCACCGCGCTAATTTTTTAGACTACGGGGCCGGCTACGGTGTATTTGTTCGGATGATGAGAGATTTAGGATTTGATTTTTCATGGCATGATAAATATTGCAAAAATATATTTGCACAAGGATTTGAGGCTGACGAAAATAGCAGATTACCCTACGAATTAGTCACAGCATTTGAAGTATTTGAGCATTTTGTTGACCCGCTGTCGGAGATCGAAAAAATCTTCAAATATTCTCGCAATATTTTATTCAGTACCAGATTGCTGCCAGCCAACAATCCCCAGCCCAGCGAATGGTGGTACTATGCCCTAGATGAAGGTCAGCACATTTCTATTTATACCACCAAGGCACTGTCTATAATTGCCGAAAAATTCAATTTAAATTTTTACTCTAACGGCGATTCTTTGCACCTCTTGACAGAAAAGGAAATCCCGCATCAACTTTTTCAAAGCTTATCATATTGCCAAGAGCCGGAATTAAAAAAAGCCTCATTACTCCAACATGATTACGAGGCAGCTTTGAGAAAAATTGCCGACAGAGAGAACCGCAAATCAATGATAACTCCAGCAGCCCTATCTCCTAAAAATTTAAAAAAGATTGTGATTGACGGCGTATTTTATCAGCTTAACAGCACCGGCATTGGTCGCGTCTGGACATCGCTGCTAGAAAACTGGGCAGAAAATGGTTTTGCTAAACAAATTCTAGTTCTTGACAGAGCGGGAACCGCCCCCAAAATTCCCGGCATCCAGTACCGGAATGTAGCCCGCTACGACTACAGCCAAACCGATGCAGACCGCCAAATGCTACAGCAAATCTGCGATGAAGAAAATGCAGACTTGTTTATTTCTACTTATTATACAACGCCTTTGTCAACGCGATCGGTATTCATGACCTATGACATGATTCCCGAGTTGATGGGACAAAATCTTGCTCATTCCGAGTGGAGAGAAAAGCATTCCGGTATCCGCCACGCCTCAGCCTACATAGCTATTTCAGCAAATACAGCCCGCGATTTAGTTAAGGTTTTTCCGCAGATATCCTCAGCTTCTGTAGCTGTAGCGCACTGCGGAATAGACGCCAATTTCTCGCCAGCCGATAGAGAAGAAATCGCAGGTTTTAAGTCAAAGTACGGCATTGCTAAACCCTATTTTCTTTTGGTAGGCGAGAGGGTAGGCTGGCATGGTTACAAGAATGGGATATTATTCTTCAAAGCCTTTTCTCAACTTGCCAATAAGTTTGACTTTGATCTAGTCTGCACAGGCGGCAAACCTGTATTAGAACCCGATCTGCAATTGTATTGTTCTGGAATCACTGTCCGCACGCTGCAACTAAGCGATAGCGAATTGAGAGTTGCTTATTCGGGTGCTGCGGTATTAGTTTATCCGTCGAAATATGAAGGCTTTGGATTGCCAGTCGTCGAAGCCATGGCTTGCGGTTGTCCAGTCATCACTTGTCCAAACGGTTCGATTCCAGAAGTAGCAGGAAAAGCAGCGGTTTATGTAGATGGCGATGATGTCAGCGGGCTTGTCAATGCTTTGCGGGAAATACAGAAGCCTGCTGTCCGCAACTCATTAATTGCGGCGGGGTTAGAGCAAGCTAAGAAGTTTTCCTGGTCGAAAATGGCTGCAACTGTTAGCTCTGTTTTGGTTCAAGTAGCTGAGCATTCCCTTCAACCGCAAGCCGATCCAGCCTTACAGAGCGAATTATCGAATTATGACACATCGCAGCCTGTCCCGTCAGCTTTCAAAGTATCTGCGATCGTTTCTACCTACAATTCCGAAAAATTTATTCGCGGCTGCTTGCAAGACTTGGTAGATCAAACGCTGTACAAACAAGGCGAACTGGAAATCATTGTAATTAACAGCAACTCCGAACAGAACGAAGGAGAAATTGCACGGGAGTTTCAATCGAGATATCCCAACATAATTTATTGCCGGATACCACAGCGAGAAACCATTTATGCAGCTTGGAATAGAGGAATCGAGATGTCGCGCGGCAGATACATTACTAATGCGAACGCCGACGACAGACACCGCCCCGACGCATTGGAAATCATGGCTAATTATTTGGACTCGCAACCAAAAACTGCTCTGGTTTACGGCGATCAATTAATTACGAATGTTGTTAATGATACCTGGGTTGCGACGCAAGCTCAAACGCGGTGGAATTGGCCGGACTTTTCCTATGGGGAACTGGAACGACGCTGCATCATGGGTTCTGCGCCAATGTGGAGAAAATCGCTACACGAAAAACACGGCTATTTCCGAGCAGAATTGACGGCGGCTGGCGATTACGAATTTTGGTTGCGGGTGGGAAAAACCGAAAATATGTTCCGCATCCCGGAAATAATTGGGCTTTACTACCACAACGAGCAAGGTTTAGAACATGGTTCAGGGCGATCGCAACAAGAAACGCTTAAGATATGGAATGAATACGGCATCATCCGCCGAGGTATCAAACCCGCCACTACCCTCCCCGTTGCAATCTCTCCGTCACAGCTAAACGCCATGCCCTACCGCACGCCCGAACCAGCACTCGTCAGCATCATCATCCCCTGCTACAACCACGCAAATCTACTCAGAGAAGCTGTAGAAAGTGTTGTCAATCAAACCTATCAAAATTGGGAGTGCATCATTGTCAACGACGGTAGCACCGATGATACCAGCAACTTCGCAAATTATTTAATTCAATTGTATCCTCAAAAAGCGCTGCGCCTCATCGACAAACCCAACACGGGGCCCGCTGATTCCAGAAATATTGGTGTTCAAAATTCCTCAGGAAAATTCATTTTATTCCTAGATGCTGATGATAAAATTCATCCCAAATTTCTAGAGGAGTGCGTTGAAGTTTTATCAGCGAAACCGGAGGTGGGTTTTGTCTATACAGATGTGCAGCACTTCGGAGCAAACTGCGATTTAGTCAACCACGGGGATTTTGACCCCAATAAATTTTTGAGAGACAATCAAGCCCCCGCTACTTCCTTATTTAGAAGAGAAATTTACGAGCAAGTTGGCGGCTTGAAAAAAGTGATGAAGCTGGGATGCGAAGATTGGGAATTTTGGATTTCTGCCTATGAAAAAGGCTGGTTAGGCGATCGTTTTCCTCAGCCTTATCTGTACTACAGGCAACATGGCGACGGCTCTAGCAGAACCCAAAAAATGGCGGGAGAACGCGAAAAGTTAGACTTGATGAGGGCTACAATTGTTCGCCTGCACTCTCAACTTTACAAACCCGAAGAAGTGCGTTGGTCAGAAAAAGTTTTGCAGCAACACGGTAACTTAATTGCTGATGAATTAGCTCAGCTTAATACACCCGAACAGTTTTTAGCTTCCCTTCCTCAATACTTGGGAGAGTATCAAAAAGACCAAACTAATCAAGTTGCTCTCGCTCATATCCGCCAACTGCGCCGACAACTTGCCGATTATTTTGTGAATCTGCCCGCAGAGCAACTAGAAAAATGCTACTCCGGTGAGGCAGGTAAGGCATATCAAATGCTGGTTAACAGCACGATCAAATATGAAGCAATCACAGATACTGAACAAAGTTTAATCGGTCAACTAGAAACACATCTATCCCAGGGAATTAAAACTCTGAAAGATGTTGGCTACTTACTAGCAGCCTCTCTCTACCGTCGTGCCGATCAGTTATTGCTAAAGTATGAAAATGCAGCTATACCCAATTGGTTTGTTAACGACTATCTGAAGTTTATGTTTGCCGCACCGACGCTCTTTCAAGAACTAGGAGAGGCTGACAATTATTGCCGCTACGTTCAGGGATGGGTTAGTTACGTGCACCGCAATATATTCCAAAACCAAAATTCACAAATTTGGCAGGACATCGCCTGGTTTTTCACTCAAACTGCTAACTTTATCCCTTTGTATTTCAATAGCGAAAACCTCAAGCAAGTCTACACCAAACGGGCAGAAATTATTGAATTTGCGATGAAAAATCGCGGGGCTGCCATTGATTGCATTTTTCCGGCGAGGCCTGCAAACAGACAGAAAATTCGCGTCGGAGTTCTGACTAAGCATTTCGGGGCGATGACGGAAACTTTCGCGACTTTGCCTGCTTTTGAATATCTGAATCGAGAACAGTTTGAAATTATTTTGTATGCTATCAATTTGGATGGTAATAAATTAGAACAGTATTGCCAGAGTCGCGCGGATAGGCTGGTGCAATTGCCGAGTGATTTGCCGAGTCAAGTTCAGGCTATCCGCGCTGATGACTTAGATATTCTGTTGGTTGCTACGAATATTACTGCTGTCACTCATCCGATTAGTTTGCTGGCGCAGCATCGATTGGCGCGGGTACAAACTACTTGTTTTAATTCTCCTGTGACTACGGGAATGCGCCACGTTGACTATTATATTGCTGGCAAGTTGATGGAACCTGGCATTGAGGGATGCGCGCATTATCGCGAGGAATTAGCCACTGTTGACGGCTTGGGTTGCTGTTTTAGCTATACCCTCGAACCCTATACTCCTAATGTTCAACTGACTAGAAATAGCCTGGGGATTTCTGAGGAATCGGTTGTGTTTATTTCCAGCGCTAATTTGTATAAGTTGGTGCCGGAGTTAAGGGAAACTTGGGCGAAGATTTTGGCTGCTGTTCCTAATTCTCTGCTGTTTTTAATGCCTTTTGGCCCTAGCTGGACTAATTATTATCCTGGTGCGGCTTTTGTGAATAATATGCAAGGGATTTTTGCGAAGTATGGGATTGATAGTAAGCGTTTGCGGGTGGTGAAGGCTTTGCCGAATCGTGCGGATGTCAAGGAAGTTTTGAAGTTGGGTGATGTTTATTTGGATTCTTATCCCTATGCGGGGACTACTTCTCTTGTGGATCCGCTGGAGGTGGGATTACCGACTGTTGTCAGGGATGGTGATACTTTACGATCGCGCATGGGAGCAGCAGTGGTACGATCGCTCTTGATGCCCGATTTAATCGCCCGTGACGAGGCATCCTACATTCAGCTAGCCGTCAATCTCGCCACAAACCCGCAACTGCGGCAGCAAAAACGCCAGGAAATTCAGGAAAAAATGCAGGGCAATCCCGCCTGTTTTGACAGTGTGGCATACTCGGGGGCGATCGCGAAACTATTCCAAGAACTCTTTAGCAACTGGCAAACTAGCCACCTAGAAGCCTCCCGCAGCTTACAGGATAGCATTCCCAAACAGCCAGACTTGGGCGATAAACTCTTGCATAACGTCCAGCTTTACCAAAGAAACTCATCAAACATCTCAGCAATATCCGAACTCCGCCAAATCCGCAAACAAATCGCTGATTTCTGGCTAAATGTTCCCACCGAAAACCTAGAAGCCACCTATAAAAGTGCTGACGGTAAAAGCTATCAAATGCTGCTGCATAGCTACTTTCAACATCAAGCGATGATGGAAGGCGAACAAATATTTTTGCAGCAACTAACCCAGATTAGCAAAGGATTAGTCCATCCTAAAGCTGTCAACGCCTTGCTCGCAGCAATGCTATATTTCCCGCCGGGAACCATGCGGATTCCCGACGCTCGCAACCGCTTGCCGCACTGGTTAATCGGCGATTACGAACAAGTTTTTGAAACAGAAGATACCGTCGAGAAGGAGTCAAGTTCTGACTTACTCGCTCAATACATTCAATCCCCGCAATTTGCAAATCAACTATTAGGATGCGTCAATCTTTACCGGATCGATCCGTCAGACGAATCGGTAGTTTTGGAACTCCGCCAAATCCGCAAACAACTGGCTGATTTTTGGCTAATTGTTCCCACAGAAAAACTAGAAAATGTTTACCGAGGGGAAGTTCGCAAAGCATATCAAGCAATACTTAGCTGCGGCTTGCAAGCCAAATCAATGACTGAAGCCGAACACAACTTTTTGCAGCAAGTGACCGAAATTAGCAAAGGGTTAGTGCATCCTCAAGCTATCAATGCTTTGCTGGGTGGAATGCTGTACTTTGTACCAGGAAAAATGCGGGTTGCTGACGCTCACACCCGCTTGCCACACTGGTTGATTGACGATTACGAAAAAATCTTTGAAATCCCATTCGCGGACAATCAACAAACGATTGTCAACCAAGATTATCTCCCGCAGTTTCTCAATCAATTAACTGCTGCTGTGAATCTTTATGAAATTGACCCGACGGCGGAAATGGTAATAGCAGATTTGCGGGAAATTCGCAAGCAAATTGCTGATGTGTGGCTGAAGGTTTCCGGCGAACAACTTGAACTTTTGTACCGGAGCGATTTCGGTAAAGGTTACAAGGCAATGCTCGGGAGCGGATTTATTAACGAGCCGCTTACTGATACTGAACGTGCTGTTTTGAATTCGTTGGTGGGTGAGTTGAGTAAAGGGTTTGGAATGCCTCAGGCTGTGAATTATTTGTTGGCGGCGAGGCTGTTTTGTCGCGCTGGACAGTTGCAAGTTCAGGATGCGGATAGTTGTTTGCCTGAATGGTTGTTTGAGGATTACGAGCAGTTTGTTGGGGGTGCGATCGAGCTTGCTGTGAAGTAAACGGCTCTACAGCAGATTGCAGGTGCATGGAGTACAATTTAAATCTTAAGCACCTGCGAAACTCGTTGACAAACTGTCGCTGCTGCACTAAAACCCTAACCAACCTCGGAGAGATTTCTCCAGTCGCTCAGCATCAGAATCTGCTAATTTGCCAATCGTTCTTACAACTAAGCTTTCATGTACTGTATACAAACCTCGCTTGACTGCTGTAGCCACATTTAACCCTGCTATTGACCATTCAGCGAGTACGAACTCACCCTCAATTAAGGATGCAGTTTTGCTTGTCAATGGCACAATCATAATGTCTTGAGATACGTGTGGCGCACTCAAAACAATTGCTGGTCTTACCTTAGAACTAGACAAGTCTGAAAAGGGATATCTAACCAAAATTATGTCATTTTTAGAGTAGCTGGGCATAGACATCATCCTCAGTATTATCCCAAACTGTATCTAGTGATGTTTGACTGGCTTGAAGCCAAAACTCAGCTTCTTCATCAGGTAAAACTGTTACTAATACTTTTGCCCCTTCGGGTAACTCTGATAACTCCAGCAGTTCAATTTTCCCTTGTCGAACAGTAGCCCAAAGTGTTTTTAGCATATCCACCTCATAAACTGTGCTTTATGCAATTTGCAGATTTCTGGTAGGTTGTCGCACTGAGCGACTAATTACAACCTAACACACATAGATCGAGGAAGTATTTAAGCCTGATTTAGGATTAATTCAAGACGAGTTCTGGATGTTGCGGCTCAAACAAAGGGCGAGTTACCTGACGCAGCAGCACTGTTTCTAAACTGCCTTCTACTACATCTGCTGCTTCTATTTCTAATTCGCCCCACAAAAATCGATCGCCTTTATTTGGAATTTTACCGAAATTGTGGATCGCGAATCCGGCGATTGTTTGGTACGCTTGGTTGGTTGGCAGGTTTAACCCGAGTTTTTCGTTAACTGCTGTTACTTCCCAGACGCCGGAAATTAGGGCTGAATGAGCGTCTTTTTCAATCAGAGTTGCTTCGGAAGCTGGTAGCAGCGATTCTGACTGTTTACTGGTAATCCAACCTGTCAGCAGCCGCACCGTACCGTTGAGAATTGCTAGCAGCGGCCAGAGTATTTTCGAGCAGATTTCGAGGGCGGGCATCAGTAACAAAGCTGTGCGTTCTGGGGCGTGGGTTGCTAATACTTTGGGGATGAGTTCTCCTAATACTATCTCGATGTATGTAACGAAGATGAAAGCTACGGGAACTGCGATCGAATGCGCCGTCAGCATCGCGGGAAAATGACCGATCGGCAATTTGTCGATCCAGGGCTCGATCCAGTGTACAGTCGCACCCTCGCCCAACCATCCCAACAGCAGACTTCCGGCTGTTGTGCCTGTTTGAGTCACCGACAGGTAATGCGGTATGTTGTTCTGCGCTTGATGGACGAGTTCGGCGGTTTTCGCGTTTGGGCGATCGCGCAACTGGGCGAGTTGGCGGATTTGATGGCGATCGGCTGATACTAATGCTAGTTCTGACGCCACAAAAAACGCGATTAAAAGTGTTAAGCCCAGCAACATTGCTAATCTCAGCAGTGTTTCGGCGACTTCTATTTCCAGACAAGTAAGGTTATTCAAGATAGATATCTAATCTGATAGATGTTTAGGTTAATCATTTCATCTTAGCTTGCAATTCAGATAGATTGACGGCTCCACATATCGGATATCCGCACTACGGGTCTTCATAAGGTGTGCATTGCACACCCTACAAATAGATAAAAAAAGCAATTTGCCATCCATAAATCTATCTTCTGGCCGACGAGAAAAAACTCATAACATATTACAATGCCTTTGTGAAGCATAAGTATAAGGAAACCAAAGGTAGTGAACTTAAAAACAGTCATATCGCTGCTAAAACAAACTTTTACTGAATGGCAAGAAGATAAAGCACCAACCCTAGCCGCCGCCCTAGCCTATTACACAGTTTTTTCCCTCGCCCCGCTGCTAATTATCGTAATTGCGATCGTCGGTTTAGTCTTTGGTGCAGACGCAGCCCAAGGTCAAATCGTCGCCCAACTCCAAAGTTTAATCGGCAAAGATGGCGCTCAAACTGTCCAAGAACTAATCCTTAAAGCTTCCGAACCCAAGTCGGGAATGATTGCTACTATAGTTGGTCTCGCTACACTTTTGTGGGGCGCTTCCAATGTATTTACTAACCTCAAAGAAGCTCTCAATACTATTTGGAATGTTTCACCGCCTCCGGGACGCGGCATTTGGGGATTTTTGCAAGACCGCGTATTGTCTTTTGCGATGATTTTAGGCATCGGTTTTTTACTGCTAGTATCTTTAGTCCTTAGCGCCATTTTAGCTGCCGTCAGCTATTGGTTGAACGGCTGGTTGCAGTTACCTGTTGGCATTTGGCAGATTGTGGACTTTGCTATCTCGTTTGGCGTAGTTACGCTGCTTTTTGCCTTAATTTACAAACTTTTGCCCGATGTCGATCTTGCCTGGAATGATGTTTGGATCGGCGCCGCCATCACCTCAATGCTGTTTACGATCGGCAAATCCCTAATAGGAGTTTACCTGGGAGGTAGCGGTATTGCCTCTACCTACGGTGCTGCTGGATCGTTCGTAATTATCCTGCTTTGGATTAATTATTCCGCTCAAATTCTGTTCTTAGGTGCCGAGTTTACCCAAGTTTGGGCTAACCGATACGGCTCTCGAATGCGAGGTTCGCGAAATAATACCCTGCACAGCGAAAAGGGGGAATCCTCCACACGCAAACATCGAAAAAATTCTTAACATTTGACAATTGGGAAATTTGAGGTTAAAGTCTATCCCCGGCTTTGATAAAAGCAAGAGCGAAGCAGCCAGAAAGCGGAAGGCGGAAGGAAAGAAAAATTTTGAAGGCAATAATTTATCTTTCTCTTCGAGCGCCATGTCAAATTCTGTCTTTGGGAAGATTTACTTCTGCTTTCTCCACAGTTCAAATTATTTATCGCGACAGGTGAAAATTTTACCTCCGACTGACTGGATCGGCTCGAACAGCAAGCTGAAAGCTGGTTCGAGTTTGACAACTGCTCAAATCCGGGAAATTCTCTTCACCCTCGTTCATTTCCATTTAGATTATCTAGAGTTTTAGCTGCTGCTGGTCTCTGTCAGCAGAAGGAAGTCGTTTGTCAATTTTTCCAGTGAAATTATCCCTGAGGGATGATTTATCGATCGCCTATTTTGACTTTAATAACAATTAGCAGCTACATTTCATTCCCCGCGCAGTAGCCAAAATCGCACATTAATCGGCTTTCAACAGTTGACAGTTGACAGTTGACAGTTGACAGTTGACCCCAAGAGAGCAACGTCTACCTAAAAGGAAAAGGATTGGAGTAATGAATAGTCTGATTTTAATTTCTCCCTCACTCGTGTTCCGGCTTTCAACCAATTCTTTCTGGTAAGTTTTTTTAAATTTTGGTAAACAATCATGATTTCATTAACAAAAAAACGCATCGCCCTGATCTCGGTACACGGCGATCCGGCTGTGGAAATTGGCAAAGAAGAAGCGGGCGGGCAAAACGTTTACGTGCGTCAAGTAGGAGAATCTTTGGCGAAACAAGGATGGCAAGTTGATATGTTCACCCGCTCATCCGATCGCGAACAAGCAAGTATTGTCCAGCACAGCCCCAATTGCCGGACAATTCGCCTCGTAGCAGGGCCGCAAGAATTTATTCCCCGCGATGCACTTTACGGATATTTGCCAATTTTTGTTCGCGAATTTCAGAGGTTTCAGTTAGAGTCAGGCTTTCAATATCCCTTAGTTCACACGAATTACTGGCTGTCTTCTTGGGTGGGAATGGAGTTGAAAAAATCGCAACCCCTGCGACAAGTTCATACTTACCATTCTTTGGCAGCAGTAAAATATAAGTCGGTTTCGACAATTCCGATGATTGCCAAAACCAGGCTGCACGTGGAAAAAACTCTTCTGGAAACAGCCGATCGCGTGGTGGCTACCAGTCCCCAAGAAAAAGAGCACATGAGGTCTCTGGTGTCCTCAAAAGGCAATATAGACATCATTCCCTGCGGTACCGACACTCAGCAGTTTGGGTCGATCGCGCGATCGGAGGCCCGCCGCCAGTTGGGAATAGCGCCAGAAACCAAAGTGGTGTTGTACGTCGGCCGTTTTGACCCGCGCAAGGGCATCGAAACCTTAGTCCGCGCCGTCAGTCTGTCGGCGCTGCGAGGCAAAGGGGATTTAAAACTGATCGTTGGCGGTGGCTGGCGCGAGGGGGAATGCGACGGAAAAGAGCGCGATCGTATCGGCAGCATCGTTGAAGAATTAGGCTTAAGCGACATTACCAGCTTTCCCGGCGGCTTGAGCCGAGACATTCTCCCCGCCTACTACGCAGCCGCCGATGTCTGCGTCGTTCCCAGCCACTACGAACCCTTCGGTTTAGTCGCCATTGAAGCGATGGCCTGCCGCACGCCCGTAGTCGCCTCCGACGTGGGAGGGCTGAAATATACCGTAGTGCCGCGAGAAACCGGTTTGCTGGCGCCGCCGAAAAATGAAGCAGCCTTTGCAAGTGCGATCGATCGGCTGTTAGTTGACTCAGTATGGCGCCAGCAACTCGGACAAGCAGGCAGAATGCGCGTCCAAGCCAATTTCAGTTGGGACGGTGTGGCCTCCCAACTCGGTCAACTTTACACTCAACTGCTCGAAAAAGTGGCGATGAAACTTGACCCCGTGAGCGCTTAGTAGTATCACTTAGTATGGTTGAAGCCTGTTTCCCTCGATCCCTATCCATCTCATCTATAAACTGGGAACCTTCAACTATAAGTGATATGAGGAGGTACTCTTGTACGCATCAGAACATCTGGGAAGACATCTGCTTCGTATGTCCGACCAAGAGCTAATTCGTCTGTGGGTAAACCGCAAATCTACCCCCAGCAAGCGCTTTAGCTGGCAGGCCGCCAACGGTTTTCAACTGTTTGTAGAAAAACCTTTGGCAGAAGTGACTCTGACAGATATCCAGACTTTCGCCGCAGCGATGAGGGCTCGCAAAGTTCCACCCCGTTTCTACAAGCAAACCTTGCTAGCTCTAAAATCGCTGTTCGCCTTCGGCCAGCAAACCGGAATCTTGCCCGCAGCTATCCCCCTCTACGCGTGGCCGGTGCGAGAGCACAGCCAGCAGTACAAACAACTCCGTTTGAGGCTGGGGTGGGGTTTGTGCATTTGTTTGTGCTTTTTTTTGGGTAGAATGACCCCAAAACTTTGGGGGCAAACAGTCTCGGCAGAAATGTCGCCACCTCCAAAACGCCTGACTGCCTCGGCAGAAAGCTCGCCGGCTTCGGCATCAGAAGCGTTGCCGAAAGTTGCAACTGACGAGCCACCAGACAAAGGAGATCGGAACGACGATAACGAGGATAATATTGAGCGCGATCGGGTAAAAGCATTTCTCGACACCATCGCCAGCGCCGAAGGCACCGCTGCTGCCGATGGCTACCACACCCAGTACACAGGAACCAAATTTGCCAGTTTCAGCGACCATCCCAGGGAAATGAGATGTGGCCGCCGCTACGGCAAAAAACTCTGTTCCGACGCTGCGGGGCGGTATCAGTTTCTCAGCACAACTTGGGACAGATTCGCCAAAAAATTCGGTGTCAAGGATTTCAGTCCAGAAAATCAAGACCTAATGGCTATAGAGTTAATTCGAGAACGAGGTGCATTAGAAGATATAAAAGCGGGTCGATTGGAGCCAGCAGTCAGAAAACTCGCTTACATCTGGCCTTCTTTTCGGCGTTTTGGCGGTTCCGTGGACTCGTCGCTGCCCAAACTCGAAAAAATGTATCGGCACAATTTAGGGATTTATCGCCCAGGATTGGTTGTTAGCAATTAGTTGACAGTCCGAGGACGAGTTGGAATTTGCGATTTTGGATAAAATTTTGAGTTCCAAAATTCAAATTTGGGGAGTTATGGGTGATGTCTATTTTTGGGGAAACTAGAGGGAAGAATGAGCAATTTCCATTACCTATTATCAATATAATTTATCTGTCAACTGTCAACTGTCAACTGTCAACTGTCAACTGTTTAAGCTAATTTTCCATCTTCCATGTTAACGATGCGATCGGCAATATCCAAAATTCGGTTATCGTGGGTCACTAACAAAATAGTACAACCTTGCTCTTTAGCAAGTTTCTGCATCAAATTGACCACTTCGCGCCCGGATTTGCTGTCCAGGGCGGCTGTCGGTTCATCAGCTAAGACAATTTGCGGGCGACTAACTAAGGCACGGGCGATCGCAATTCTTTGTTTTTGTCCGCCCGACAAGTCATCGGGATAATAGTTCAGCCTATCTTCTAGTCCTACTAATTCTAGCATTTGCCCAGAGCGATCGCGCATTTCGACACGGGACAAATTGCCGTGAACTTCCAAACCCATTTGGACATTTTGCAGCGCCGTCAAACTGCGGTGCAAGTTGTGGGCTTGGAAAATATAGCCAATGTTACGCCGCGTCTTTACTAATTTATCTTGGCTGGCATTGCACATCTCTTGACCGAGAATTTTCAGACTGCCAGATTGACCCGATCGCAATCCGCCAATCAATGTCAAAAGCGTGGTTTTTCCCGAACCGGAAGGCCCGGTCATCAGGACAATTTCACCTGCATATATTTCTAGGTTGATATCAAAAAGTACCTGTTTTTGCAGTTGACCTTGACCAAAGTAGTGGTCGAGTTTGTGCATGGAAATTACAGGCTCGGAAATCTGTAGGTTGGTGGTTGTGGGGTTAACAAGAGTGGATTTCATAAGTTAAGGATTCGGATTTTTTTAACCACAGAGGGCGCAGAGAACACAGAGAAAGATCGGAGAGAGATGAATAATTGGGATTAAAAAATGTCGGCGGGGTCGGCTGCTTGCAGTTTACGAGTGGCAATAGCTCCTGAAATACTGCACATAACCATGTTCAAAATTAATACTGCTAATGCTCGACCTATGGTCATGTATAAGGGTAAATTTGTAGCTTGACGAGTCACATGATATAGTGCTACAGAGACTCCTACTCCAGGTAAAAAACCGAGGACAGAAAGAATAATAGCTTCTTCAAAAACAATGCCGAGCAAGTAAATATTGCGGTAGCCCATTGCTTTGAAAGTAGCGTATTCTGCCATATGGTCGCTGACATCGGTTGACAGAACTTGATAAACGATAATTACTCCTACTACGAAACCCATCGCTACACCCAAGTTAAAGACAAAGCCGATCGCAGTATTTTTAGCCCAATAATTTTTCTCGAACTCGATAAATTCTTGTTTGGTCAAAACCTTGACATCCGACGGCAAATATGCTTTTAAAACTTGTTGGACTTGCAGCGAGTCAGCACCGGGTTGCAGTTGAATTAATCCGGCATTTACGCTTGCAGAATCCTGTCGGGGAAACAGGCGTAGATAATTTTGATCGCTGGTGATTAAAGCTCCGTCAGCGGCAAAAGATGCTCCAACTGTAAATAAACCGCCGATCGCAATTGTGCGCCGATCGATCTCAGTTTTAACAGATTGTCCCTGATTAATTTGGGCGATAGACCCTTGATAATCTCCCCTTGAAGCTCGGTCAAATAACACAGTATCCGGCAATTTAATCAAGTTCAAATTTTTGTTGACTTCTGGCAGGTCAAATGCAGGGCGATCGGGATTAAATCCCAACACCATAATCGACGTTTCCTGCCTAGTTTCGGGATTTTTCCAGTTGGCAATTTTCACGTAAAGTGGATCGGCTGATTTCACACCAGGTACATTCATCGCCTGATATAATCTGCGTCTTGGGAAAGAAGATAAATTCAGCAAATTCCGGCCTTGGGGATTCATCAAAACTAAGTCTGTTTGCAAAGTTTGGTGCAGGCGCGTATTGCTACTGTAAAGCGCATTTTGAAATCCCAACTGCATGAACATCAAAACGTCAGCAAAAGCAATTCCTGCTACTGCAACCGCCATTCGTCCTTTGTCGTGACTCAGTTGCAACCATCCGAGAGGAGTTCTGTTTCTTAACTGTTGTAAAGGTTTAATTAGTCCAATCATATCTCTCTTCTCTTCCTCTGTTTTCTCTGTGTCCTCTGCGCTCTCTGCGGTTAAAAAAATCTTAATTCTTAATTCCCGCCGATCGCAACTTTGACTTGCAAATTGGTCAATCCCGCTACTTTCTGACTGGAAGCGGCATCCAAACGCACTTTCACTTCCACAATTCGAGCATCAATATTCGCAGAAGGATCGGTGTTAACAATGTTTTGCCGCTGCACCTGCAAACCGATATATTCTACTTTTCCCTGCAATTCGCCCTGGAAAGAATCGCTAGTAATTTTGGCTGGCTGTCCAATCCGTACTTTGTCCACATCGCTTTGGTAGATTTCAGCCACCGCCAGCATTTCGCGAGTTTGTCCAAGTTCGACAATGCCATCGTTTCCCACTTTTTCCCCAGGATACGTGTGAATTTTCAGGACTTGAGCATCTCTGGGAGCGTGGATGTAAGCTAGAGCTAAATTGGCTTTGGCTTGTTTGGCGGCGGCTTGGGCGGAACCGACTTCGGCGGCGGCTGCTTCTATGTCAACGGGGCGCACTTCGGCGATGCGATCGAGATTTGCTTCCGCTTCGCCGATTTGCTGCTGTCGAGATTCCTGAATTTGGCTGAGTTTCGCTTGCGCTTCATTAATTTGTTGTTGGCGAGATTGCTGAATTTGATTCAGTTTGGCTTGCGCTTCGTTAATTTGTTGTTGGCGAGATTGCTGAATTTGATTCAGTTTGGCTTTTCCTTCGTTGAGTTGCTGTTGGGCTGTTTCGGTGGCGAGGGTTTTGCTGTCGCTAGTTGAGGCAGAAATTGCTCCTTGTTGGTACAGTTGCGAGTAGCGTCGCTGTTCGTTTGTAGCGTTGCGGAGTTCGGCTTCTATGCGAGCAATTGCTGCTTGTTGGGTTTGAATTTCCCCTTGCTGTTCGGCTTTTAGGCGCGCAATGGTGGCTTGTTGGGCTGTAA
This sequence comes from Microcoleus sp. PH2017_34_RAT_O_A, assembly GCF_020737885.1. Lineage (NCBI taxonomy): Bacteria > Bacillati > Cyanobacteriota > Cyanophyceae > Oscillatoriales > Microcoleaceae > Microcoleus > Microcoleus sp. PH2017_34_RAT_O_A. Next base: position 30,983 of record NZ_JAEQDD010000012.1, read on the forward strand.
TTTCGGTGCTGCGATCGACTTCTAAGCGAGCAACGATCGCCTGTTGCGCTGCGATCTCGTTACTGCGATCGGCTTCTAAGCGGCCAATAGTGGCTTTCTGGGCTTGAATTTCGCCATTTTTGGCTCCTGCTTTCACTTTTGCGAGATTTGCCTGGGAAACGCGTACTTGTTGTTGAGCTTGGTCAAAGGCTGCTTGCTGGCGATCGCGATTGTCGAGAATTGCGATCGTCTCACCTGTTTTCACTCTGTCTCCTTCTTTTACCAGGAGTCGATCGATCCTGCTTCCATCCGCCGCCCCAGATCCCGAAACTTTAATCACTTCTCCCCTCGGTTCCAATCGCCCCAAAGCTGTCACTGTGGTTAATTGGGATGCTGCGACGGCTGCTGCTGCGGTTGCTGCGTTGGGATCGGGAAGGCGCGATCGCCAGATCGTGTAACCAGTAGTTCCCCCAGCCGCCAGAGTGAAGAACGCTGCTACAACTAGGAGTTGTTTAACTAAGGGTGAATTGGAAGATAAGCTTTCTGCTGTTAATCGGTGTACCATGACACACCTCATGATTTGGGTAGGTAAAAACTAAACGGTTTAGTTCATACTTGAATACTAAACCGTTCAGTATAATGATGTCAATACCCGAAGCAAAAATTACAGAAACCAGAGATGGCCAGGACAAAACCAATCGAACCCGACGGAACATTAGGTGACAAAAGCGAGCAAATCCTGCAAGGTGCGATGCAAGAATTTTTAACCCACGGCTACGCGGGTACGAGTATGGACAAGGTAGCCAAGACGGGGGGAGTTTCCAAAGCCACGGTTTACAGCTACTTTCAAGATAAGGAGGGATTGTTTGCAGCCTTGGTGCAGTGGCTGGCGCGAAAAAAAGTCCATTTTACAATTCTGGATGAAGAACCCGCCGTAGCGCTGCGATTCATTGCCACAACTATATTGGATCAGGCGACGCACGAACCCGAATTTCTCAATTTCGTCAGGCTAGTGATTGCGGAGTCGGGGCGTTTTCCCCAGCTAGCGCAGACTTTTGTGAGAAACTTAGCTAAACCGGGTATCGATCGGCTGACTGAATATTTAACATTGCATCCAGAGTTAAAATTGTCCGATCCGGAGGCGACGGCGCGGATTTTTATTGGCTCTCTGGTATATTTCCAGTTAACGCAGGAGATGATGCACGGTAAAGATATTATGCCCATGGAGCGCGATCGAGCGATCGACGCTCTGCTGCACTTGATTTTGCCTGCGGAGTTAAATTCCTAGTGCGATCGAATGTTGATGGGAAGATGGGTGATGGGGTTAATTTTTGAGGTTTTGAGTAGTCGCTTTGGGAGTATCTCAGTTTAGCATTTCATAGTGCGAGCGGGGACGCTCGCTAGCCTTGCACCGATCGCGAGCGGGGACGCTCGCACTATAATAAAAATGCTTTTTTCAAAAAAGAGATGCTCCCGTCGCTTTCCCTCTCCCTTTCCCCCATCATTTGAGCTTTCAAACTTTGCTGTCAACTGTCAACTGTCAACTGTCAACCAACCTTTCCCTCAATTCAGCATCCGATAACTGTGGCAGTTGTTCTACAAACAATGTCAATTCTGCGATCGGCAAAGCCAATAAATTAGTCACGGCTGTTGGCAGCAGATCGTCCAAGTTAGTAACAAACATTTTCAATACACTTTCAGCTAACAACTTGACCGCTTCTTGCCGCCCCGATTCATCGACTGTCAGCATCGATATTGCCAGCAACAAAACCGTAAAATCCGCAGCAAACAACTTGGATATTGGAGATAGAAAAACAGTCATTTTCGGGCTTAATTCTCCAAATCGAACTCGCAGAAAATTTTCCAAGATTAACCGCTGTTGTTCTTGTCTGCCTCGTTCTAGCCCTCGTTCTAGCCCTTGTTCCAGTCCTCGTTCTAGCCCTCGTTCTAGCCCTTGTTCTAATCCTTCTTCCCTAGCTTGTTGCTGTGCAGCTTGTATTTGTTCTCGAAAAAGTGGTGCAATTGCCATAATTAACTCCCGCTCTTCTGGCTCTAATTTCTGTGGGATATCAGCTACTAAATTTGACTGTAACCGATACAATAATTCTAGCGCAGTAATCCGCAACGGATCGTCCGTTGCTAAAACGCTCATTTGGGCGATCGCCCTTTCCTGCACTTTCCCTTTGCCCAAAATCCTCAACCACAGAGTTTCGGGAGTTTCTGGCAACTGGTGAATCACCACAATTGCCGATTCCCAATGCCCCGGCAAAAAATAAATTCCTTCAACCCAATTTTGCGAGTTCGGTATCGCACCAAAACCCTCTACCAATGCTTTCGATGCTGTAGGTGTTAAAATCCACAGTCTGGGCAACTCAGCATCATCAGAGGGAGTATTTTTTCTTTTAGCCCCCCGCTGCAATTCACCTCGCAAATTCCACAGCTTAATGATACAGCTAATCGCCTCGACCACATTTACTGGATTGCGAAACGGTTCAAAAATAGCAGTTGTACCAGCCATTTTCCCCAACAATCCTAGATTTTCGGAGTATTCGGGAATTGGGGTACCAGGAGTGAAGTAAACATCGATTTCTCGGACTTCGCTTGTCACATCGCGACCGACATTCACCGTACCGATCGGCGACAGCAATTCTTCCAGAAATTCTTTAGCAAAGCGATCGTGAATAAATCGCGTCATATAATTAAGACAATTTTTTATGAGTTGATTTTAGCATATTTCCAAGATATTTATTAAGCGAATTTCAACTTGAAACAATAAATAAATTCTTGAGTCTTTTTCTCACCCAATCTACAGGATTTACCTCATCTTCTTCTTGTACATCTACCAATTCCATTTCTCGCAGTTGCTGCTGTTTCTCCTTTAGTTCTTCATGTTTGACTATTTCTTGAATAATCCGTTCGGATAAATATGGCCGTTCTAAAATCTTTTGTAATCCTTCTTTATTGATAGCAAACACAATAGTTTCTTCCAAAGCTTTCACCGAAGTAGTTCTAGGAATTCCCAGTATCAAAGAAAGTGTGCCAAAAAACTTGCCCCTACCCAGATGAGTCAGTTCCTTATCAGTTGCTGCGATAAACACTTCTACTGAACCAGAAAGAATCATATAAAAAGCATCTCCTGGGTCGTTTTCTCGGAACAAAAATTCTTGCGATTGCAGCCGTTGCCGATAGCCAACTTCCATGAGTTGTCGCAATTCTATATCGTTCAAAGTTTCAAAGTATTTTACCTGTCGCAACAAACTACTGAGGGAAGATAACTGTTTGCTTTCCTCTCCAACAAAAAGCATTCTTTTTGCGAGTTTATTAGATGTTTTGACATTGAATGGAAAATTGATTTCCTCCTGGCGAAAATGATACTCGATCGCAAAATTCAAAGAACTTTTAATAACTTCTCGATCCGTTGGTCGATCGGTCCACACTAAAAGTTCAAATTTAAAGCAATCATTGCCAAACTCGGCAAATAATACTTTCGGATTGGGTTCGTACAATACTCCTGCTTCTGTATAAGCAATGTTTAAAAGAGTTTCTGTTACTAACAGCGGGTCACTATTTCCGTCTACTTTTATCGAAAGTCGCAGGCAAAGTGTCGAATTTTCGTAACTCCTATTAACAATTTTGTTGCTAATCATATTACTGTTGGGAACTATGACGCTGGAGTCGTCGTTGGTTTTGATAATAGTCGATCGAATCGAGATTTTTTTGACTACTCCCATCAATCCTTCTAATTCCACGAAGTCTCCCACTTTGACAGGTCGATCTAAAAGCAGCGTTAGTCCGCTGACAAAATTGGTGGTTAAATCTTGTATTCCGAAACCAATTCCTACTCCCAATCCGCCCGCAATTACTGCAAAAGAAGCAAGGTTAAATCCTATTCCTTGGATCGCAATTATCACTCCCAGTGCTATGATTAAATAGCGCAAAATAACTGCTATGGCTTCCTGATTCCCCTCATCAATTCCTAGTTTTACGAGCAAGCGCTCTTTCAGAAAATCAGTAAAAGTTCGCGATACGATCAGCACAATCATGAATGATATTATCAGTTCCAGAAGCGATCGCAGCGATACAGAATTTTCCCCTATCTTAAATAAGGTTGCTGTAAAGAGCTGGAAAAGATTAGTCAGTAGTTCTTGGGGTACTGTATTCATTCTTATTTCAGAAAAATATTTGTATAACCAGCATTAAACCAGCTTGTAGTAAGGACTCAAGTCCTTAGTCCCAAGTTAGACAAAAAAGGAATGAAGTCCTGACTACAAACTTTTATTAATTTCTCGCCGATCGCGCGGGCGACAGGGTGTTCCCGTGCAAACAAAGCCGGCTGGCATATTTTCAAACACGCTGCTGCGAGCTCCGATTAAGGCATTTGCACCGATCGCAACACCAGGGCCAATGAAACAGTCGGCGGCAATCCAAACGCCGTTATTAATGATAACAGATGCTGTTATTAACCCAAAGGCTGGGTCTTGGGGGTCGTGAGTGCCGGTGCAGAGGTAACTTTTTTGAGAAATGACGCAGTGTTTGCCGATCGCAATTCGATCCAAACTGTACAATACAACATCATCTCCGATCCAACTATAATCACCGATTTCAATTTTCCAGGGATAGGTAAAACGAGCCGTAGGGCGGATAATTACCCCAAAACCTATTTTCGCACCAAATAACCGCAACAACGCGCTTCTGATGCTATTACAAGGATGTGGAGTGAGGGGAAATGCGATCGCCTGCACCAACCACCAAAGCAAAATTAGCCAACCACGTCTTCCGCGATCGAAATTTGATTGGTTGTACAGCCGCAAATCAATTAAAGATTCGCCTGTTAAAATATTTGGTTGGTTGTCGCCAATTGGACGATCGTTGATTTCAGGATTTGGGGAATTTGCGATCGGATGCGGCGGTTCCGGGTCGGGACTTGGCGTATAATGAGTCATCTAATGTTTGATTGAAAATCGAGTTTAGCTGTAAGGATTGCTGCATGATATTTCCAGTTGGGGACAATTTTAACTCTGAAAACACCAAGAATCTCGCACAATGCGACAATCCCAATCCCAGAATTGCCAAAGTGCGACTTTTACAAACAGCTTTGGTACTGCTTAGTAGCTTTTTTGTAGCAGAGTTAATCGCCGCCATCAACTCTCACAGTTTATCCCTATTGGCAGATGCTGGTCATGTTTTGTCTGATGTAGCAGCTTTAGCGATCACATTAACTGCGACTTGGTATTCGTCACTAAAAAGCAGTAAATCGGTGGATTGTGCGATCGCGCGATCGGCAATTCCTGCACGGGGAGAAATCATAGCAGCCTTAGTTAATAGTATCAGTTTAGTAGCGATCGCGCTTTGGATTGCAGCAGAGTCGATCGCCCGTTTGCAGTCCCCAACCCCCGAAGTAGAAGGACTCCCGATGTTAATTACCGCAATTGTCGGTTTAAGCATCAACTCAATCAACGCTTGCTGCTTGCATTCCTGCTGTCACGGCGACTTGAACCTCAAAAGCGCCTTTCTGCACGCAGTCGCCGACATATTTTCGTCGGTTGGAGTAATTTTAGCTGCGATCGCCGTAGCGTGGCTGCATTGGAATTGGGCTGACGGCTTAATTAGCTTGCTGGTATCGGCATCAATCATTTTATTAACTCTACCATTGCTAATTGAAAGCATCCAGTTGCTGCTAGGAAATGTATCAGCAATATCCGCAATTCAAGAACCTTGCGATTGCGAAAAAGTGAGCGCCGAAAAATTGCTCTTTCCATCCCTTGAAGAACTAATTAAATGATGTCTCGACCTCTGCGTTCATCAGCGTAAATCTGCCGACATCTGCGGTTAAGATCCAAAGAAACCGGGTTTTCCCCGAATTTGTGGGCTGTAACGAAGTCTGTCGCAAAAACCCGGTTTCTGGCCAGCCACCCATCAAAATCAATAGCCGTTGTTTTTTCGTTGGATTTACGTTAGGATATAGTAAAGAGGTGAAACTATGCAAATTACAAATAAAAAATTTAGGTTGCGAAGCGGTGCAAATTGGACATCATTTGAGAAGTTTCGTTTGAAAGGCGCAGAAGCACTCAGTTCGATCGCCAATGGTGTCATTGCTACCCTCCAGACAAAAACAGGACAGTACCGCATTATTGAGGAAAATGACTTTCAAGCAATGTATGGACTAGCCCGTGATGTCGATCGCATGAGAGGAGGATTGCGTATCGTTGTTTTGGCTGTGCGGGCGGCACAAAAACACCCCGATCCAGAGAATCTGAATTTACTTGCTGAAGCAGTTGCTATGCTGGGAGATTTGCCTGAGCTTCCTACCCGCAATAGCTTCGAGCGATTAGTTCCAGAGAATTTCGACTTGGATGAAGATGATGAAGTGATGCTCGATCCTGATGAAATTGAGCGTCCTTTGGAATCTGAGAATGCGATCGACAATAGGATAGATTAATCGTGATGGCTGTAGCAAATAATGAGCCTAACAATCTAGAAACTCTTGAAAATCAGCTTCGCGAACTTTCTCACGATGATCGAGTTTTCACAATTATTCAGGACTTTGCCGATCGACTTGGTAAGACAAAAGACCGTCAGAAAGTTTTCGGAGCAGAGGGAGCGCTGGTGCGTCAGCCAATTGAGTATCGCGATATGTTAGCAAGAGGTCTGATTCGCGACGATGAGGATGCCTTCGCCCTTTTGCAGGGAGATATTATTAGTAGTGACGCTGGCTACTTCTTGGGAGAACGTATTACTAACATGAAGTTTGCTGTCGCAAGCTCAACCTGTGACCTTGTTCAGGGCCGCCGCGATTATGCTTCACTGCTGCGATTGCAACCAATTTTTTCTGACAATCCTGAAGCAAAGCAACTCCTCGGTGAAATGCTAAAGTTCAAATCCACTAAGCGAATGTATCTTCCACCATTACCAGGGGACTCTCGCAATGTAGTGGCCAATGCTGTAGTATTTGATGGGGTTATACAGATACGTCTTGATGATTTGCTGTTAGCAACACGGCACGCTAGCCTAAGTCTTGTCGGGTGGAGAATATTTGGTTCTCTTGTTCGGACAATTATGGTGCGAGCTGGCGCTAGTGAAACAGAAATGCGATCGAAAGCCTAACGGTAAAATGGAATGTCTACAGTATATAAACTCAGGAAAATATTGACAAGTTGCAAGATTTTGTGATCTCTTAGTCCCCGTAGGCAGACTTTGTTTGTGTAGTTTGACCTCGAAAAAAGAGACTGAGTGGAAGTTTGCAGAAATCAGGGCTGATACTTTGAAGGTTATACGCAATGGAAATAGCTATGAACAAGGATGCAGCAAATAAAACTTCACAAACCTATCTAGATTTTTGGTTAGAAATTTTACAAGCAATTTTAGAAGGAAATAATACTCCTCAAGAATTTTACCCAATATTAGCAGCCAATCAAGACAAACTAAATGAGGAATTTAGGATCTTATGGCGAGACTGGACAACAGCAATTATAGACACAGAGGATTATCCAGAAGCTTTAATAATTACTCATATTGTTAGCAATTTTAGTAGCTTAATCAAAGAGTTCCCTTTAGGCAACCGAGCCCAGAACATAGAAATTTCTATTACAGGTCTTGAGATGACGCGAAAAATTTATAGCCGTGAGGTATTTCCTTTAAACTGGGCAAGAACTCAGCATAATTTGGGCAATGCTTATAGGGATAGAATTTTCGGCGATGAAACAGAAAATATCAAACAAGGATTAGCATTTTATCACAATGCGTTAGAAGTTTTCACCCCTGAAGAGTTTCCTGAAGATTGGGCAAGAACTAAAAATAATCTGGCCATGGCTTACGCTCAAAGGATTAGAGGAAAAAAAGCATATAATCAAGAGTTGGCGTTTGCCAATTTTCAAGATGCCTTAGAAGTTTATAGTCGTGAGGCATTTCCTCGACAATGGGCAATGATTCAAAATAACTTAGTAGATATCTCCATAAAAAGATCTAAAAATAAGGCGTATAATGAGGAAATAGCAATTAAATATTGCCAATCTGCCTTACAAGTTTTTACCCGTGAAGAGTTTCCCCTAGATTGGGCAAAGAGCCAACATAACCTAGCAGCCATTTATCTCTTCATAAGTAATGGTGAAAGACTAGATTACTTAGAAACAGCACTCACTTATAGCCAAGAGGCTTTACAAGTTTTCCTTCGTGAGAAAAATCCTTATGAATGGGCATTTGCTCAACGTCTTTTAGGATTTATTTACAAAGAAAAGGGTGAAATTAAATCTGCTACTGAATGTTTGCAATTGTCTCTAGAAATTTTCACTCCTGCATTGTTACCCAGAGAATGTTTTGGCTCTGCTCTATTGTTAGGTGACACTGCTTTTATTACTCAAAACTGGACAGTAGCTATACAAGGTTATGAAAAAGCCATAGAAGCAGTAGAAAAACGTAGAGAATGGGCAACCAACGAAACAGCCCGTCAAGAAATCCAATTAAACGCCATAGATGTCTATATCAAAATGGTGCAAGCCTGCATCAATGACGGACAAATTGAAAAAGCCCTCGAAACCGTCGAACGCAGCAAATCCCGCAACTTAGTCGAACTACTAGCAAATTCCGAACTAGAACCCAAATGCGATAACGATCAACTCAAACAGGATTTACGCAGGCTAAGAAGCACCATCTCAACAATACGGCAATTAGCGCAAGTAGATAATAACAGCACTTTTAATCGCGACAGTTTCCAGGGATTTCGTAGCAGCGAAACATCCAGCTACACCCGCGAGTATATCGCCCAACAGCGCGAACTCCTGCAAGAATATCAGCGTCAACTCGACGTAGTTTTCGCCCAGTGTCAGGAACTAGATCCCGCCTTCACCCTCACTCAAGAAGTCAAACCTATTACCGTTGCCGAAATCCGCGATTTGATTGACTCCCACACCGCTATTTTAGAGTGGTATATCGGCACGGACAGTTTCCAAATTTTCATCGTCACTCAGTCAAGTTTGGAAGTTGTGCAGTTTGACAAAGCAGAATTAGAAAAGCTGGAAGCGTGGAATCAGCAGTATCTCGAAGCCTTATTTAACAACACCAAAACCTGGCGAAAAAATCTTTCCGAGTCGCTGAGTAATCTTTCCAAAATATTGCGCCTCAATGAAATTCTCAATCATCCCGCCTTAGACAATTGTGACTCCCTGATTTTAGTTCCCCACCGCTATTTGCATCTATTCCCCCTTCATGCGTTATCAGTTAGCCAACAAACTTGGTTGCGATTTAATCAAAAAACTCCCCATCTCCAACCCCCCGCCAAACCTTGTCTGCTTGATTGCTTCAAAAAAGGCGTGCGATACGCCCCCAGTTGTCAACTCCTACAACGGGTACAACAGCGAGAACGCCCACCCGCCGATACCCGCGCCCTTTTTGCCATCCAAAACCCTACCGAAGACCTTGCCTACACTGATATAGAAGTAGAAGTCATCAAACAGGCCTTTAAACCCGCCGACATTTTAATCAAACAACAAGCCACCAAAACCGCCCTCATCGACAACCTAGAAACCCTCGCCCAAGCGCACTACGTCCACTTTTCCTGTCACGGTTCCTTTAATTTCCAGACACCCCTAATTTCATCCCTAATCTTAGCAGGAGCCATAGAATTAACAGACTCACCCACCCCCACCGGGACAAAATCCCTCCGATTGCGTTCCGGGGGACAAGCCAACCCCGCCAAATGCCTAACTCTGCAAGACATCTTTGCTACACTGAACTTACCTAAATGTCGCCTCGTCACCCTCTCCGCTTGCGAAACGGGGTTGACAGACACAACCAAGCAGAGTGACGACTGTATTGGCTTGGCTACAGGCTTTTTGTATGCTGGTAGTCAGGGTGTACTCTCCAGTTTGTGGTCAGTCGATGACTTCGCCACCGCCTATCTAATGATTAAATGCTACGAAAATCTGGCAACTGCTGATATGGCTGTAGCCCTGAATACTGCCCAAATTTGGCTGCGAGATGCTACTCAATCTAAATTGCTAGAATGGATAGGTGAATTAAAAGATTTAGAGTCAACCCAAGATATCAAAGGTTTCCTTGAAAGTTACGATTCTGATGAAAAACCATTTGAAAGCCCGTTTTACTGGGCTGCATTTTGTGCTATAGGAAAGTAAAAATTATGACTGCAAATCCTCTCTTATTAGCTTTCCCAAGCTTTGTAGAAAAAGAACCCATTGAAATAGACATTTTAAGGGAATTGGATCGAGCCTTAGAATCCGTAAGCAGCGAACCTTCGCAAAAGATAGAGGAAACTCTGAATGAATGGTTACGCAACGACAAAGATATCAGAGAACAGCTTAGGGAGTTTGCCGCAAGTAACAAAGAAATTACTAAAGTTAAGCCTGATACTGGCAAAACCGGGGGGGTCGGTAACGTCTTTCAAGAATTAAGCGAAGCGGTGAAACAAAAACTCAAAGAGATCGAAAACGGCAAATAACTTTTATGTCTCCTCCCAAAATCTATGCGCCGAATGTTCATTTGTTTGCATATCATTTGCGAAAAGAATCCGAACATCAGAAAGATAATCTCAAAGAACTATTTGAGAAAGGCGAAAATATCTTACAACAATTTGGGATTAATCAAACAATTGATATCCAAGACAAAGCCGGATATCGAGTTGAACTTTCGGTTCAACAAACCGAAGATAATGCCTCCATTGATTTTGAAAAATGGACAGATTCCCCGATCGCAGGCATTGCGTATCCCGTCCGAATTCACGACACATTTGCCTTAGCATTAAATGTCCGCCGTCCCGAAAAAAACGAACAGGGAATCAAAACTTCTGACGTAGATATAGACTTTTTTAAACGATTGCATCCTAGCGACTGCTGGATGCCAAGCCAAATTAACGCTTCTCTTGGTCAAACTTTATTGTTAACTCTTTGGTACACTCCAGAGAAAACTTGGCAATTTTGGAACTCAAGAGAAGACCAAAAAAAGCTGAAATCTTTGGCAGATAAATGCTTGCGAGCTTTTATTCCAGACAAGTTAGACACTCCTCCATTTTACCGATCGGGTGAATTATTTGGTAGTCCCATTTTTGAGTATGGTATTGCCGATGAGTTAGAAAATTATTGTCACGTTTTAGTTTGGATATTTGTCACTCCTGAAACCGACAAAAAATTACAAGAAGAATACCCTAATTTAGTTGATATTTTTTGCTATCGCCATAAAATTACTCAGGCATATAAATTAAGTCGCTCTGTTTATAAAGTCCTATCCAATAGCTATAAAGAAGTAAAAGCCGAAATAGCTATTGTTGAAAGTTTGCCAGATCGTAAAACCTTAGATTCGAGTAATTTAGAAGAATTGAAAAAGGCACTTAAGCGCATTCCTCGCCTTAATCTTAGTTACGTTGAGTTAATCAGAGACTTGGATAACTACCGCCTCCCTCTTAAAATCAATCTTCAAAATTATGAAAGAGAGCTAAAGCTGCTCCAAAAAAAATACCCACAAGAAGATTTAAGTTTTCTTGAAATTTTTGCAGATGAAAAAGCTCATATTTTTGCAGAGCAAATTCAAGCAGACTTGGACTATTTTGCCAATGGATCGGATTTACTAGAAAAAGCTTTAAATGCTATCCGAGGACGGGTGGAGATTGAACAAGCAGAACGCGATCGCTCTTTAGAAAAAACCATTCAAATATTAGGTGCTGGCTTGGGGGCGGGAGGAATTGTCTCCTCTGCGATTACCAATGATATTGACAAACCCCTCGTTATCAAGATACCTCAAAAGGGCGATCGGCTGCATCCAGGCGTAACAAGCTTGTTGTTCAGTCTTTTAGCTGTAATAATTGTGGGCGGATTGGTAGGATGGAAAAATGGTAAATGGAAAATTAATGGTAAGTTTAAATTATTCAAGGGTAAGTTCGATCGCCCGCAATTAGCCAATCCCCAAAATCCACCAGTCGATCGTATGTTGCGGGAAGCGGAAGAAGTGCGATCGCATCCTCCCGAACAACAATAAAATTCAAAGTCAGGATACGGCAGTGCCGTTTCCCTACAATTAATCGCGGTAGGGAAACGGCATTGCCGTGTCCTCCGTTGCTTACGGCGATTTAACTTCAGTCTCCTGACTTCTAACCACGGGCGACAAACTAGGCTCAGATTCTGCCACATTCAACTGACCGCCACAAGAGCGCAATTCGTACAGTTTTGCATTAATTTGATACTCATACTGACTCAATAACCTTGCATAAATATAGCCAGCTTTTCCATCCAAAAAGCCTAGCTGAATAAAGTAAAATAAAATAAATCTGAGCATTGGTTTCAAAGGCAGCCTCACCCAAACTTTTTTGAGAAATCGCTTCCGCTGCACGGCATCTCCAAATAGGTGAGCGCCAATAGTGCCGCTGTCGTCGCGGCCTTCAATAATATTGTAATAAACGCGGGCTTCCCAATTTGAATATCTGTTGTGCCGTTCTATCCAATGAAATAAATCGCGATAATCCTCGTGGATCATATCATGTTTTAAGTAGCCGACTTGACCTGCTAAAATGACGTGTTCGTGAACTTCGTTGTCACCTGTGTTGGGGACGGATTCAGTGCCGAGATTTTCGTAACGGCCTTTTTGATGCTTGAACAAACGCAAATTCCAGTCGGGATATCGGCCGCCGTAACGCAGCCATTGACCTAAAAAGAAGACTTTGCGGTTGAGGTAGTAGCCGTCAAAATTCGGATCGGCGATCGCCCGCGCGATTTCGTCCCAAAGTTCCGGGGGTATGCGCTCGTCGCAATCGACAATTAAAACCCATTCGTTGCGAAAGGGCAGGTTGTCCAAAGACCAATTTTTCTTTTTCGGCCAGCGGTTGTCGAAGTAGAATTGTACTACTTTGGCACCGCTACTGATGGCAATTTCTACCGTGCGATCGCTGCTTTGGGAATCAACCATGAAAACTTCATCTGCCCTGGCAATGCTGGCCAGACACGCAGGTAGATTAAGTTCTTCGTCTTTTGCCGGAATGAGAACTGAAACCGGAATCTTTGATGAACTAGATGTCATAATCGAGTGCTTGAACCTGAATGCGGTCGAGTTATTGTGGATGAAGTGCGATCGGCATGGTAGCGCCGACGACTTTAACAGCGAGGGATATTGCCTATAGCCTAATGCCTGCTGGTCGATTTCGGTGGAAAGATCAGGCCCTGAAGGGCTGCACTTAAATAACCGATTTGACCCCAAGCAAAAACGAAATTTTCAAAGCGCAGCCCTGGATCTCTAATGTATTTAAAAGACTTGTATACACCCCTCAGTATTCTTTCACCGCCCCGTCCAAGCTGAGCAATACCTGCTCGATCGGACAATTGTTCCCGATAACACTCGCTGATGCCTTGCCACCAACCGCGATCGAGAAACCAAGCTTGCTTGAGCCTTTCTACAGCCACATTGTGCAGAACCAGGGCCTCGGGCAGATAAACCACTTGCCAGCCTAACTCTAATGCTAATTCTGTCGCGCGCAATTCTTCATTTGACAGCAACTTTGTGCCGACTCTACCGAGTTTGACATCGAAGCCACCAATTTGTTCGAGAAAAGCACGCCGGATCGAGTAGTTTACACCCCTGGGAGTCAAACCGGCAGCAGTTACGTACTGGCAAGTATCCCCTAAATCGTAAACTCCCAAGTTTTGGGCCAATCCGGGCGATAGCCATTTGGGTGCACAGACTCCACAAGGCCACAGCAAGTTAACTTTGCCGCCGGCTACGGCTAGTTTTTGATTGCTTTGATAGGCGGCGTGCAGCACCCTGAGCCAATTCGGCTCAGCAATAGCGTCGTCGTCGAGATAAGCTAATATTTCGCTGCGAGCTTCCTTGGCGCCGGTGTTCCGCGCTACTGACAGACCGATTTTGGGTTCCCAGACATACTTGAGGCGGCAGTCGGAGAGTCTTGCTTCTACCACCTCGCGAGTGCTTGTCGTGGTACTTTTGGGGCTGGCATAATCGTTAGAACCGTTATCCACTACTACTACTTCAAAGTTATCGGGAAAATCTTGTACCAGCAAGCTGTCGATCGCCCCAGCTAAATAGCTGGCGCGATTGTGAGTGCAAATTATGGCTGATATCTGAGGTTTGGGCATGGGGCATTGGGCATGGGGCATTGGGAAGAAGGCCCGCGCAGGGCATTGGGCATTGGGGATAGTCTCTATTTTTTGCTTCTTTTCTTCTCTCTGCAAATTGGTAAGGGCGTAACTCACTTGCTGGAAAACGGCTATGTTGGGAAATTTGATGTAGTTATTCTGATATTGTCCTATCAATGCTATTATCGCCTAAAAATCATTGGTAATCAAACAAATAACTAATAACCAGCAACCAATAACCAGCAACCAATAACCAGTAACCAGTAACCAATAACCAATAACCAGTAACCAGTAACCAATAACCAGTAACCAATAACCCTTCGACCCTTCGACTACGCTCAGGGAACCGCAAATAACCAATAACCCTTCGACCCTTCGACTACGCTCAGGGAACCGCAAATAACAAATAACCAATAACAAATAACCAATAACCAATGACTAAAATAATCTTAGTAACTGGGCCGGCTCGAAGTGGTAAAAGTGAATGGGCCGAAACTCTGGCTGCTGCTTCGGGAAAACAAGTAATCTATGTGGCTACTGGCATGGTTGATGAAACAGATTTGGAGTGGCTGCGCCGCCTCGAACAACACCGAAATCGCCGCCCGGTTCATTGGAAAACTCTAGAAGTGCCGATCGACTTACCGACATTTGTCCGCACTGGTAAACCATCGGATTGCTTGTTAATTGATTCCCTCGGAACTTGGACGGCGAATCTTTTAGAACAAGAAGCCACACTGTGGACTGCTGCACAGCAAGATTTGCTAGCGAGTTTGAAGTCAACTGCGGCCGATGCAATTTTTGTAGGAGAGGAAACAGGATGGGGTGTTGTGCCTGCTTATCCGGCGGGGCGGCTGTTTCGCGATCGCCTCGGCACACTCGTCCGTCAAATCGGGGCGATCGCCGATACTGTTTATCTCGCCACCGGAGGTTACGCCTTGAACCTGTCCGCTTTGGGTACGCCACTACCGCCCGCCAAGAATTAACAGACGGAAGCGCGATCGACTTTTAGAGCAAAAAGCTCGGTTTGCCCGCAGACAATTTTAACTAAAAATCAGCTATAATTATAATTAAGCTCGAAAACTCAAAAATCACATCAATCACTCCAAAAAAATACTCCATCGGGCAACCAGCACAACAATTTGACACCTAAAATAGTCGGCTTTTGAAAGAATGTCAAATATCAAATGTCTCTTGAGATAGAGATCAAATTTAAAGTTTAAAGTCTAAAATTACCAATGAATTGCAGGATTGAGTAAAAGCTATGGCATCAGAAAGTGAAGTCAGAAAATATATTGCTTACTGGTTTCAGTTAGGCAAAAAAGTATTTATTCGCAACGGTTCCGAAGCGCTGCTACCAAAATCGGTAATTGCGGGCGATCGCTACAGCAGGGAATTTGAAGAATGCTGGCAAAAAATCATCTCCTCCGACAGCGGAGACTCCTACCTGCAAGGCACCAACGAAACAATCGCCGAACTGCTGACACCAGCATGGGAAATCAGTCCCTGTGCGCGCTGCGCCATGCCCGTACCGTTGCGCGATGCTGGAATGCCGCCGGAGTTGTGTCCCTGTAACGACTTAGCCAACTGGCCCGATACCGAAATGCCCCGACCCCGATCGCCCGTCAGCACCAAATCGCAACTTTCAAGCATTCGCGATCGACTTCTCAGAACCGGCAGGGAGTGAAAATCGCGATAGGAGGGGAATCGGAGAGGGGGTGGCCAGAAATGGGGTTTTTCGCCAAAACAAGCGTTACAACCTTGGATACTCCACTAAAAAACCCGGTTTCTTTAGTCCTTTGCCAACTGACAACTGTCAACTGCCAACTGTCAACTGTCAACTGTCAACTGTCAACTGACTAACCAATTCGGTTTTCTCTATCTCACAATAGTGGCGAGAAGGCCACAAATTGTTACAATGTCTTTACAATGCTTCACACTAGGTCTGAGTTTATGGATGTCAAGACGGTATCGCCAGCCTCCCCGCCAACTTACTCAAATTCAGGGACTCACACTGCAATCGGCAATCTCAAAGAGGTAGAAACAGTTCCCCTGCAAGCAGTACAAGTAGAAATAGAAAGTCCCGCAGCGACTCCCGAACCGCTCAAATCAGCCAAAGATATCGCCTATGAGTTGGCCGGAGAAGCTGTGCGCTACGATCCAGTTGCGATCGCAGCCCAATACAAAAATCGCCCCCTGCAAGTCTGGAAAAGGCTGTTGAGCGTTGTTTGGACATTTTTTAGCTTCGCCTTCAGTTTGTGGTTTGACGGCAAAACAGGCCGCGTCGCCAAGAACCAAAAACGTCGCGCCGCCCGACTCAGAGACATTCTCGCCCAACTCGGCCCAGCTTTCATCAAAATCGGACAAGCACTTTCAACTCGCCCCGACTTAGTACCGCCGGTATATTTAGAAGAACTAACCACGCTGCAAGACCAATTACCAGCGTTTCCCAACGAAGTAGCATATCAATTTATACAAGAAGAATTGGGCGCACACCCCAAGGATATTTACGCCGAAATCACCGCAGATCCGATCGCAGCAGCATCCCTCGGACAAGTCTATAAAGGCAAACTCAAAACCGGCGAAACCGTCGCCATCAAAGTGCAGCGACCTGGTTTAGCCGAAAACATCGGCTTAGATATTTACATCCTGCGGCGCGTCGCAGTTTGGGCGCAAAACAACTTCAAAATAATTCGCAGCGACCTCGCCGGAATTATGGACGAGTTGGGCGAGCGCATTTACGAAGAAATGGACTACACCCACGAAGGACACAATGCCGAACGCTTCGCCGAACTCTACGGGAATCTGAAGGATATTTACGTTCCCAAAATCTACTGGGAATATACCCGCCGCCGCGTCTTGACCATGGAGTGGATTACCGGCATCAAACTCACTAATTTAGAAGCCGTCAAGGCTCAAGGAATTGACGCTCCTTACTTAATTGAAGTGGGGGTGCAGTGTTCTCTCAGACAGCTTCTCGAACACGGTTTCTTTCACGCTGACCCGCATCCCGGCAATCTTTTGGCAACTCCTGACGGTCAGTTGGCTTATCTCGATTTCGGGATGATGAGCGAAGTCAAACCTTATCAGCGGTACGGCTTGTTGGAAGCTGTGGTGCATTTGGTAAACCGCGACTTTGAAGGTTTGGCCAGAGATTACGTGAAGTTGGAGTTTTTAACGCCAGACACGGATTTGACGCCAATTATTCCGGCTTTGGCTGGGGTGTTTAACAATGCTTTGGGTGCTAGCGTTGCCGAACTCAATTTCAAAAGCATTACTGACGAACTTTCGGCGGTGATGTACGAGTATCCTTTCCGAGTTCCCGCTTACTATGCTTTGATTATTCGATCGCTCGTTACGCTAGAAGGGATTGCCATTAATGTCGATCCAGAATTCAAAGTGCTGAGTAAAGCTTATCCTTACGTAGCAAAACGGCTGTTGAGCGACCCTGCACCGGAATTGAGAGCATCCCTGCAAGATTTATTGTTCAAACAAGGCGAATTCCGCTGGAATCGCTTAGAAAACTTGCTGAACAATGCCCGCGAAAGCGACGATTACGATGTGAGCAAAATCCTCAACCAAGCGTTAGAGTATTTATTTTCTCAAAGAGGAGATTATATTCGCGATCGGATTGTTGCTGAATTGGTGAAAAGTCTCGACACACTTTCGAGCAATGCTGTTGCTAACGCCAAAGCAGTCGTCGGCGAATGGTTTGGAGTCAAAGCAAATCAACCTGTAGTTTCACAAACCGAACAAAAAAACCTCGAACACATCAAGCGGATTTGGGATATTTTGCAATCAACTCCGGGTTTTGACGGCATGAAAGTATTGCAACTACTGCCGCAATTATTAGTGAAACCAGAAGTGCAGAATATGGGCCAGCAAGTCGTCGGCGGTTTAGCTCAAAGAGCAGTTGCTAGATTAATTCGCGAGTTTTTACTTTCCGAAAAACCGGCAGCTATTCCTGAAAATGGCAGCTATCCTCATACTTCGCCTCAATTGTCTTTGCCGGCGGCGAAGTAGTTAGATCGGGAGTTGGGAACCGCAGATGTTAGCGGATGAATACGGATGAACGCAGATGAAATGATATCAATTCCGGCTGCACCGTCAGGTGATGTTGACTGTAGACTGTAGACTGTTAACTGTTGACGGTTTAAACAATACCGATGCAACCGGAAACGATATCAGCTCATAGTGCGATCGTAAAAAAAAGAAAGTCCAGGCGCAACAATCAGATAAAAAAAGGTACGTAGTTGCGCTTAAGCGCTGTTCTATCTATGAAAGTCCAGGCGCAACAATCAGATAAAAAAAGGTACGTAGTTGCGCTTAAGATCTGTTCTATCTATGAAAGTCCAGGCGCAACAATCAGATAAAAAAGGTACGTAGTTGCGCTTAAGCGCTCTTATCTTATATACAAGAGTTCGGACAGTTTTAGCTTTGATATAGTGTCCGAAACCATTACTGGCTATGTAGTGGACTATTTTTTTAAGGTTTAAGTCGATCGCACTCGTTGCTTAAAATGCGTTAAAAATGGCAGGGCTTCCTCGCCATCGGCTTACAGGGCCGTTAAAAAACTGTCCGAACTATTTTTTTCAGAAAATAAACAAATTTATTGAATTAACCGCGCAACAATCGCCCTGCTTGTGCGTGCGCTATCATGGAAGGATTCACAGAAAAGCCTCGATGGGGAGTCAACCTATGCAAGCAATCCTTTTAAGCCGTGAAGAAGTTGCGAAACGTGCCAAGCAATTGTATGAAAGCACCATCCGCGAAAAGGTAGAAGTGGAAAAGAACATCGGCAAGATGGTAATCATCGACATTGAGACAGGTGATTATGAAGTCGATAAAACTGGATTGCAAGCCTCCCGTAACCTTAGCAAGAAGCACCCAAACGCTAGACTATTTGGTATTCGTATTGGATATAACGTTGCTGTCTCATTTGGTGGTGTCATGGAGCGTGTATACAAGTGATTTCTGGGATTGTGACAAATAGACACGCAACTGTAACGCTGACTTTCTTGCTACCGAATGGCTCAAGCCTCCCTATTGAGTTTGTGATAGATACAGGCTTCACTGGGGAATTATGTCTTCCTCTAGAAGCTGTTTTATTGATGGGCTTAACCTTTAGACACGACACTCCTGCAAATTTGGCAGATAACAGTGAAGTCTTGCTACCAATTCACGAAGCGATCGTCCTTTGGGATGGTGAAGAGCGAGAAGTCCTTGTCATTGCGACAGGAAGGCGACCTTTACTTGGAACTTCCTTGCTGGATGAGCAAGAACTTGTTATTCAGTTTACAGAAGGTGGGTTGGTGACGATCGATGAATTGTAGTTGTTCTCAAGGTTGCAAGTACGCGCGATCGAAGCTATTAAAATTGCGTAAGTTTACAAGATCGTGTCACTTTTTTTTGCCGACAGGGCGATCGGGGTGGTTGATTCTTGGAGTTAAAATCAAAGCAGACAACAAGCTGTTGAGAATGTTCGGAGTTTAAACCGCAGATATGCGAGATAAACCAACTAGGAATAGTCTTGTACCGCATCTGCGACACAATTATAAGTTAGGTAGCTTGATCATCTGGCTAGAGCAGTACGGTAAACTCACTTGTTGAGAGTAAAACATAATAGGTGAATGTTAGTGGCGCTTTTCAGTCGGCTCCTAAGTCTCAATACAGGTAGTATTCCGCTAGAAGATTTCTTCACTGAGTTGGTCGCTTACCTCTTCAGTACAGACAAGGAAATTCTCTATTCTTGGCTCAATAATTTAAACTTATTAGATACAAACATTTATTTGGATGCCTATGTTTCAACACAGAGGGAGTTTGAGCCTCTTGATGGTCATCGTTTAGCTAGCCGCCCAGATATCTTAATTGAGCTAGTAGATACTAAAAGTCGTAGCATCATCTTTGTCGAAAGTAAGATTGGCTCTCAGGAAGGCTACGAGCAGCTTTCAAGGTATGCCGAGATTTTGCATGGAATTTCCGGGTTCCAGCACAAATTTCTTTTGTACATTACTCGTGATTTCGATCCAAAAGATCAAAAATATATTTTCAAGAATATTTCTCAATCTACCGTTCAGTTCAGGCAATTGAGATGGCATCAGTTCTATCGATTTTTGAAATCTCAGGCAGATACGATGCTTGTTCAAGAAATTATGACATTTATGGGTGAGTATCGCATGGCACATAACAATCAGTTCTCTTCTATTGACGTGATTGCGTTAGCAAATTTCACAAAATCACTAAAACTTATGGAAGAGACAATGTGGGAAGAAGTCAGTCAGCGCTTTAAGAAAGTTCTGGGAGCAATTGGGCAAAGGTCTACAGCTCTTACCCAGATGCAAAGGCATGGGCGATATTTAATGACTGCCGAAATGTCAAGTGGAAGATGGTGGTGTGGTCTAGGCTTTATTCTAAAGACATCACATTTAACTGATTACCCAATAGTACGTCTCGTACTTGAAGTAAATCCTAATTCACCGCGTCGAGCAGAAATTATTGAAGCGATGAAAGATATTTGCGAACAGTACGGTTGGAAGGGTTATAACTTAGATAGCTCAAAAGACTGGGCAGGAATAGTTCGAGACAAAAGTTTACAGGACTTTCTTTCTGAAGAAGACCATGTGGTAGCTATCAAAAGATTTTTCCTGCACGCACTAGATGAGTTAGAAATGATCAAAGATCGGTATTCAAAACTTCCTTGGGTAGCAATTCAAGGCAATGAAGAAAGCTCTGATGATACGTTGCCAGCTACCTAACAAATCGCTTGGAGCGGACTGCATGCAAAAAACCCGGTTTCTTCAAGAAACCGGGTTTTTCTCTATTCGATCGCCCTCAACTAAACCTACAATTACTTCACGGTAGAAGTGCCAGTCAAACTGCTATTCCCTAGTAGATTGATTGGACTTGCAGCCGGAGTAATTAATAGGCTGTTGTCCTTACCAGCAGTATTCGCAGTTGGAATAATCGAACTACTAGCAATCGTGCCAGTCAAAGGCAGAATTGGCTGAGTTTGAGCGCTGGTGAGAGAAGTCAACAAGCTCTTTGTGTCGTAGACGAGGATGTCATCGTCGGTTTCGCTAAAGGTCTTCATGGTTGGGATTGAACCGCCATTTAACAAGATGTCATTCGTGGTAGTTTTCGCAGACGTTGCTGTTGCAGTAGCTGAATTAGTACCTGTTGTCAATGGTTGCAGACTTGCTGGTGCAGTAGTCGTGGCAGTTGACAGAGTAATTGGTGCGGTAGTTGTACCGGTTGGCAGAGTAATTGGTGCAGTAGTCGTGCTTTTTGGCTGACTAATTGGTGCAGCAGTCGTGCTTAATAAGCCAGTGCTAGAACTCGTATTGACCGCACTCATAACATTGTCGCTATCCAGTGTTTCGCCTGTCAAAATATCCACAGGTGAGGGAGTATTGAAAGCTGCGGGAAGCGCGCCGCCGGGAGTGATGGAGACAAAGCGAGAACTGTCAACTGTTTTGGCTTGAGTATCTTTCAACCAAGCTAAATGTTCGCCGGTGCCTGCGATGCTGATCAAGGCATCGTTAGTGTAATTCTCGCCGCCTTGAACGATTTGCAATTGCTCAAAGGTGAGGTCTTGTGTGAGTCCGAGGTAATCGCGATCGCCCTGGAAGTAGAATATATGATCTAGTCCCGAACTTGGTGCTAGCACAAATATGTCGGAACTACTGCCTCCAATCAACGTATCTTGACCATTTGCGCCCTTGAGCACGTTGTTTCCTTCGCCGCCGTAGAGACTGTCATCGCCATCGTTACCGTTGAGGCTGTCGTTACCGCTGTTGCCGTTTAAGAAGTCGTTGCCATTACCGCCATCGAGGGTGTCATTGCTGCTGCCACCATCGAGACTGTCGTCGCCTTCGTTACCCAAGAGGTTGTCGCTGCCGGCTTCCCCGGTTAGCAAGTCGTTGCCGCAACCGCCGTCGAGGGTATCTTTTCCGGCACCTCCCAGCATGGTGTCGTTGTCGCATTCACCGAACATCAAGTCGTCGCCGTTGCCTCCGCCCATCATGTCGTTGCCACCACCACCTGTGAGGGTGTCGTCGCCGGAGTCGCCTGTCAGCGTGTCGTCGCCGGAGTCGCCGAAAACCATGTCGTTACTGGCGCCGCCGTCCATCATGTCGGTTTCGTCGCCACCGTAGAGAGTGTCTTCTCCGACTTCGCCTAATATCGTGTCTTGCCCTTGACTGCCAAATATCAAGTCGTTGCCGGCACCTCCGAACAGTTTGTCGTCGTCGATGCTGCCGTCAATTTTGTCGTTGCCGGCACCTCCTAATAATTGGTCGTTGCCCGTACCGCCGAACAGTTCGTCGTTGCCAGCGCCGCCATCGATGGTGTCGTAGCCGGAACCGCCGTCGATTTTGTCTTGGCCTGCTTCTCCAAAAATCAGGTCATCGTCTTCGTTGCCCCAAATGTTGTCGTTGCCAGCGCCGCCGTAAACCGAGTCATTGCCTGCTTGGGCCCAGATGTTATCGCTGCCGTCACCGCCGAGAATTGAGTCTGCGCCGGAACCGCCGTCGATGTTGTCGTCTCCAACTTGTCCGAGGAGGGTGTCGGCTGCGTCTCCGCCGTAGATTTGGTCGTTGCCACGGCCGCCGTCGATCAAATCTCGGTCTTCGCGGCCGTAGAGTTCGTCGTCGCCGTCGTTGCCCCACAGGGTGTCATTTCCGGTACCTGCATCGAGGAAGTCGTTGTCGTCGTTACCTTCTAGGCTGTCGTTGCCGGCTTGACCGAAAATGCGATCGTCCCCTTCACCACCAGCCAAAGTATCATTGTTAGCGCCACCGTCGATGTAGTCGTCGCCGCTGTTGCCGTCGGCGAAGTCGTTGCCGTCATTTCCGTAAATGCGATCGCGCCCTTCACCTCCAGTCATGCTATCGTCGTCTGCACCACCTTCTAAGTAGTCGTCTCCATTGTTACCGGAGAGGGTATCTTTGCCGATTTGACCGAAAAGTCGATCGGACCCATCGCCACCATCGAGGCTGTCATTGCCCGATTCACCCCACAGTTGGTCATCTCCGGTTTGTCCTAGCAGCGTATCGTCGTTATCGCCACCCCACAGTTGGTCATTATCGGCATTGCCTTCTAACAAATCATTGCCTTGGCGGCCGTATAATTTGTCACTGCCGTCGTTGCCGGAGAGAGTATCGTTTTCAGTACCGCCGTCAACGAAATCGTCGCCGCTGTTGCCAGCTAGAATATCGCGGCCGGCTTCTCCTAACAGGCTGTCGTTATCTTCGCCGCCGTCCAGGGTGTCGTCGCCGTTACCGCCGAACAGGGTATCAGTGCCCGATTCTCCCTGCAAGATGTCAGCGTCATCGCCTCCCCACAAGGTGTCGCTATCATCGCCGCCGAACAGGGTGTCGAGGCCGGATTGACCGTAAATGCGATCGCGCCCTTCGTTCCCCTGAAGCAAATCGTTGCCCAAACCGCCGTCAACTATGTCATCGCCGCGATTGCCGATAACCGTATCATTACCGACTTGTCCGAACAGACTGTCATTATTATCACCACCATCCAGAATGTCGTTACCGTCGCCACCTTCGAGGGTGTCATTTTCAGTACCGCCATTCAGAGTATCGTTGCCGAGTTCGCCAAAAAGTCGGTCTGTTCCTGAGTTGCCTTCGAGGATGTCATCGCCACCGAAGCCGTAGAGAGTATCGTTTTCGCCTTCGCCGTAGATGATATGTTTGTCTGCGCCACCGTAGATAAAATCATCGCCAGCGCCACCGTAGAGTAAGTCTTTTCCTGTTTCGCCGCGAATTCCGCTGGAACCGTTTAGAAAACTTGCTCAGCAATGCTCGCGATAGCGAAGACTACGATGTCAGCAAAATCCTGAACCAAGCATTGGAATATTTATTTTATGAAAGAGGAGATTTTATTCGCGATCGTAAGATTTTTCACTCTTGTAAGGACACAGCACTGCTCATTGGTGTCAACTTAAGAAATTGGTGGCGCGATCGCTCTCAATCAATTTTGGGTGTCAACTGATTAAGTTGACACCAATGGGCTCTTGGAGTGTCCCTAGGATTGAGGGATTACGAATTAATTTTAAATAAAGGGCGATCGCACTTTTTTCCCAATAAACTATGGTCTGGTTAAACCACGTTTAAAATAATCGTTACCACCAGGAAGATTAGGTAAATCTCCTACCCCTCGTAATTGGAATCCATATTGAGAAGTTAAAGGAACTGATGTTCCAACCCGGCATCCAGCAGTGTTTCTAGCCTCTAAATGAATATGCGAAAAACCACCATTATTAGAATTAGCAATGGAAGTTTTTCCTAAAACTTGACCTGCATTTACTCTTTGACCATTAGCAACTGTGCGATTGAAATGACCAATTAAGAGACTATGACTATTGTCAATTGAAAGACAAACTAAATCACTATTTACATAAGAAATAGTGCCAGATGCTGGAGCAAGAACATCATAGTTAGCCGATTTACTGAAACTTCTTCCATCACTAGGGTAGCAAGCTGTAGCACCAAAATCTTGATTGCTGACTGTTAAATCTAACGCATAGGAATTGGTGTGTGTAGGATTACCTTGATACCCTTGACAAACATACCAACTTTGACCTCGACCAAAAGGTAAATCAATGTTACCACTTACACTACTACCACTACTTTTCCAGCGCTGGTTCGCATTATTAGAATCGCACGTAATTAGATGAACCCTGCCAGTATTAGTACGAGTTGGAGAGTCAACACATAGATTAGTTCCATTGCGGCGGATTAAAAACTCTCCACTAGGAATATTCACTAAATTCCAGTTTTGATCGGGGTCGGAAGCGTTGCAATTCCACACATTAATTTCCGCATTATTGGAAAGATAATGAGCATTTAAGCACTTGCCTGTTGAACCGTGACGCAACAGTATACTATTGCTACTGCTACCCGACAAACGATCAAATTGTTGGTCAGGGTCGTTGATGTTATGTTGATAAAGAGACATCCGAGGATTACCGTCAATCAAGCGAAAAGACTTATTTGTATTCAGTGCATATCCGCCATTTACCTGAAAAGTTTCCGCTGCTTGAGCTGCTTGTGCCGTAAAAGCTATAGAAACACTAGCAATGGCGATCGCAGTAATTTTTTGAACTTTTTGGAAATTCATGATCTGACTCCTTTAATGATGAGTGATTTAATCAATTGCGGGCGGGAATATTCCAGCCCATTTTTCTAGCAGTATCAGAGCTAAAACAGGCAAGATCGCCACTTTTTTCCCGACAAACTTGGGTATTCAACCAATAAGGCTGACTCCATTTATCCCATTTAATGTTGGCAGTAGCATTGATTGTTTTTGGTCTAGTCTCTGAGTCTAAATCAACTGGATCTCCACCTCCAGCTTGTGCTTGCTCACCTAAAAACAAAATAGCTAATTGCAGAGTCATTAGAATAGTCACTCGCCATAAAATATTTACTGGCGTTGACATTTTGTTCGAGGAATTGAATTTTCGCTTTATTAGGAATATAGGATCTAATTCAATGTGAGAAATAGCCATGATTGTTGTCTTCTAATAGATCCAAAGTGTGCTAAAAATTGACAAATAAACTCCGCCGACACGCCGTACATACGTATCACAATAAATGCAAACGTGGAAATAGACTAAGCCAACATTGGATGAACCCATTTCCCATATCGCTTGGGAATTTGGTTCGGATTGCGATCGGGAAGTTACGGGCGATCGCACTTTTGAATAAATCTCAACAAGTGCGATGGCTACGCCCCGGCTTACGCCTACGCAGTTCGTAATTTCCCTTCTGTTTATTTATCAGGGTGAACTCAGTGGTTTTATGCAAAACTCTCAAGTTTTTTTTGAAAGTTTTGCGAAAACTGGGTGAAAGTACGGAACAACGGGTGTTTTGGGGGTTTGAGGTTTGACCTCGTTGCCTTTTTGTTGTTCCTGTTTACTTATCAGGGTGAGCTCGGTGGTTTTATGCAAAAATCTCAAGTTTTTTTTGTAAACTTTGGCAAACACTGGGTAAAAGTACGGAAGGATGGGTGTTTGCGGGGTTTTAGGGGCGATCGATTGAGGACTCACGCATGGGCCCAGAAACCGGGTTTTTTTGCGGAAACTTCGCCGTAGTCGAAAAATTCCCTAAAAACCCGGTTTCTTTGGTTAAAGTGCGTAAATCCTCTCGCGCCCAGGCCCAGAAACCGGGTTTCTCTGATATTTTTCGCCTCCCCACCGGATTTTACGCAGAAACCCGGTTTCTCAATTCTGACGCGCTAACCCCAAAAACCGGGTTTATTTGGTGAGAGTTCATAAGTTTCAACAAAAATTCACATTTAATTTCACAGCAAAACCTACCGCACCGCAAGACTTTCAACCATCCGCCAAAAAACTTTCACAATTTCGCATAAAACTACTCAACTCACCCTGATAAATAAGTGTAGGAACAAAGTTGCGGCCGCACTTCACTATGAACGATCAATCCCACCCCTCCGAGGGGGAAGACCACTCATCCGACGACTCCGATCCTGTTGGGGACTCAGGAAAATCTCGAAATTGCGATCGCAAACTTCTCTATCAAGAGTTAGACAGCCTTGTCACCCTAATTAGGGAGGAGGCCTCGAATTCTTGGAAGCTAAAACGTTTGTTGAATCAGCTTGTGACTAAAATGAAAAACTCGGGGCTGATCTGGAAAGACAAGGTACCTTACTATGAAGATGCTGTCCAAGAACAGTGGGAGTTTTTCTATAGCAATTTGTGCGAATCCCGCACCGGCACTCAGTACGATCGCGATCGGGGTAATGTCATAACTTGGTTCAATTATTATTTGAAGCGACGGCTGCAAAATTGGGCGGTGAGGGTAGATCGAGAAAATAGCAGGAGAGACGATCGACAACTTGTTTTAGAAGACGGAACTGCGATCGATCGAATAGAGACTTTACCTGCTGAGGATGACAGTCATACAGTCGAATGTATTCAATTATTTGAACACGTCAAAAACTGGATCGAAACTAATCCTGATGGGATATTAAACGAGTACATTCGAGGGCGGAAAGATCTGACTTGTCAAGTTATATTGAGAAGCAGAGCATCTGGTAAAGATTTTACCACAATAGCAACGGAGTTTGGCTGTGCTTATCCTACAATATATAGCTTTTACCGAAAGAAATGTCGGCCTCATTTGCAACAATTTCGAGAAGACAGTGGCTATTAATCATACAAGGAGTTAAAATCGGGAAATGAAGAACAATACTACTACAACCCAATCATTGCCAATGCCAATTACCCAAAAGGCAATTCATCTAGCATGGCAATTTGCTTGCGAACACCAACACCCGCAAAAAGTTGAACAGATTTATCTCAACACTTTGGCTGTGTTGGTAGTTGCCGATTATTTTAAAATATTAGATATTGAAACTGATTTAACTCAATGCGATAGCTGGAATCCAGTAATTCGCCTGTTTGAAAATGTGGCAGATTTATATGTTAAAGGCTTGGGCAAAATTGAGTGTCGTCCAATTAGGGCTGAACACAAACAAGGAGAAAATGGCAATCAAAATTCCGCTATAAATTTACCTGAAATCTGCCGCTTTCCTACCGAAGCTAGGGAGGAACGTATTGGTTATATTGTAGTAGAAATTGATGAGGATGACAAGGAAGCAAGATTGCTGGGATTTGCTCCGACGGCGGATTCAGGTGAATTAGTATTGAGAGATTTACATCCTCTGGATGACTTCTTGCTTCACCTTGAAAGAATCTATGAATCTAAAGTCGATCTGCGTCAGTGGTTGGAGAATATATTTACATCGGATTGGGAATCTGTTGAATCGATATTCGATCCGCAGCCCGAGACTGAACCGACTGAGATTGAAAATCCGGTCAAATCTAATTTAGGCAATTGGTTAAAGAATGTTGCAGAAACAAGCTGGCAAAAAATTGAGGAAGGCAAACAAAATTTAGAAGAGCTCATTTTTCCTGATGAAAGCCCAGCTTTTGTATTCCGAAGTGGTGGCAATTCCAGATCGGAAGATACTTCGCGCGGACATCAAAGCAGTATCAGTATGTTTCCCGAAGCTGATATCACGCGGGCAAAGTTGATTGATTTGGGAATGCGTTTGGGTAAGACAACTGTTGCGTTGTTGGTGGGGATTGCCGAAGATAGCGATCGCGCTGTCAGAGTTCACGTTCAGTTGCATCCGGCGATCGGCGATCGTTACTTGCCAACCAATATTAAATTGTCCTTAATCTCTGATGTAGGAGAAAATTTACATGAAGTAAAATCAACTGTTCAGAATAAGTGCATTTTGCTCAACGATTTTTACGTAGACCCAGAAGAAAGCTTTACTATTCGAGTAGCTTTAGATGATTTTACCATAACAGAAAATTTTGTGGTATGATACTTTGATTAACTGCAATGACATCCAATTTATGAGCAGTACAGTTATCTTGGCTTTGGGATCCGGGGATTTTAAACAAGGTTTTTCTTGCGTGACAGCGGAGTTGAAAAAACAAGGAGAAACTGTCGCTAAATATTTAGGAAGCTTGCTGCCAGCACCTGAGGTTGACGAGTTGCACAAAAGGTGGAAAGTTAGTTGTCGCGCCACCCAACATCACAGAAGCAGTTCTCGAATCAAAATCAAGCCTGCGGGCAAAACAAATATCTCTGAAGACAAGCCTAATATTATATATGAAGGTTTGAAAAAAGAGATGAACAAGTGGTTGAGTGCTGATGAGTTTTACAGAAAAATAGAGGTAAAACTCAGAACAGAAATTAGCAACCGAGACGAATTAGTTGAAATATTTTTAGAATGCAATAACTCTGAGATTTGGCAGTTGCCTTGGGATGTGTGGCAGTTTCGCGAAGACTACAATAACTGTGAAATTATCGGCAGTTCCCCTGAATACAAAAAAACTCCCCAAGAGGCAATGATAGGGGGAATACCTCTAGGTTCGCGAGGCAGAATTTTATGTATTTTAGGTAATAGCCAGGGAATTGATGTCAGCAAAGATGCAACGGAAATCACAAAATATCTGGGCGATAGCTGCGACTTACAATTTCTTCAAGAACCAAATTCCCAAGAGTTACGCAACCAGTTATTTGATGACAAAGGCTGGCAAGTTTTATTTTATGCGGGGCACAGCGATAGCGATATCAATGGTGCCAACGGATTGCTATATATAAATCAAGAAGTTGCAGACAATACTGTCACCGTACAAGACTTTAAAGAAGGTCTCAAACGAGCTATTGTCAAAGGATTGGAATTACTAATTTTTAATTCTTGTTCGAGCATGGGTATAGCAGCAGATTTAGTCACAGAAGGTATTTCTTTGCCATCAGTGATTGTGATGCGGGCGCCAATCCCGGATTTTATTGCTCAGGAATTTGTGAAGTCTTTGTTTAGATATTTAGCCCTCAAAGAACCTTTATTTTTAGCAGTACGAAAAGCTAAGAATGATTTACTGCGCTATGAAAATCAATTTCCTGGCGCGAGTGGCATACCAATGCTTTGCCAGCATCCAACTTTTGAGGGATTAAAATTATTAGAATTAAAGTGCGATCGCCCTTTCGCTGCACCGACAGATGATGTAGCCCCGGTGAAGCGAAGCTATCCCGTAGGGAATCGCCCAAACCACCCGCAATTTACGATTCCAACTAAATTTATGCAGCGTACCAGCATCAGTTTAGCTGGTTTGGCGATCGGCTATCCACTCATCGGCCCGCATCTGGCATCTGCGATCAACACATTTGGCATGAAAAACCACCGCAACAATCAATTTTTAATCGCGAAAGTTTCATACAATCTAGCTGCATCAATCAATCCTACTAACGGCGAGTCTTCCTATAACTTATCTTTGCTGTGCGATCAATTAAATGAAGACGAGTGTGCGCGAGAAGCAATGAAACAAGCAGTCTGGCGAGGACTTCCAGAAGCTTATGCTCAAATATCTCGATCGCTAATTATCAAAAACAAACCTGAATCCGCTTTAAAAGTAATCGGAATGTGTTTAGAACAAACTCAATTTGATGGAGTAAAATCAGCTTGTTTCAAGAATCGCGGCTGGGTGCGATTGAATCAAAAGCGATACGACGCAGCGGAAACCGACTTAAGAAAAGCAATATCTCTCAGCAATAAAACTCCAGAAGCTCAATGCCTTTTAGCGCAGGTACTGGAAGCTAAAGGGAAACCACAAGAAGCACTCACACATTGGCAAGAAACGCTGAAATCTGCCAATCCCAGCATACCAGAACAAGATGAATGTATCCAAATGGCAAAGGAACGTTTACCAATAATAGGAAAAAGTCAATGAAAAAACAGACGACTGTTGTTATGGGTGCAAGCGCGATCGCATTTACGTTGATTGCGATCGATATTTTGCCTCATCCCCACTTCGGAATTGACGCCAATTTATCCAAAATATCCGCCAACAATCCGATAATTTCCCCAGCAATCGCAGCAACGACAAGAATACCCAACGGACAAATCCTAAATATTAGCGGCGAAGTGCAACTACAGCGTCAAGATGGCAGAAATGTTCGCCCCAGCGCGGGTACGCCGATTTATCCGGGTGACAAACTGCAAACTTCACAAACCGGACAAATTACGATTCAATGTGCAGATTTAGGAATTAAGTCAATTAAGGCGGGTGAAAATCAATTAAATAGCTGTTTATTGGCTAGCGAAAAGTCGAAGGATGAGTGCAATAAAAATTTAATTAGATGTCCCGATCGCGGCGACGATCAAATTGTTTGGAACAAGGCGCCAATTCCTTATATAATCAGTCCGAGGCGGACGAAATTGTTGGGAAATAAGCCAATTTTGCGCTGGAATCCGGTTGCGGGTGCGACTAGCTATAAGTTGAGCATCCTCGAAAATAAAGCGAAGTTAAATTGGGAAATGACGGTTAACGGTACTGAGGCGGTGTATCCGGGGGAACCGGCGCTGAAACCGGGTTTTAAGTACAGGTTGATTGTGGAGGCGAATACGGGGGTTTCTTCGGAAAGTCCTCTCGGGGAGGGGGATACAGAGTTTCGATTGCTGGATGAGAAGGAGGTTGAAGGGGTTAAGGAGGCTGTACGGACGATCGAGCAACAAGTACCGAATGCAGCGAGTCAGAAATTGGCGATCGCACAGATATATCGTAGCGCCAACTTGATTGCCGAAGCAATAGAAATCCTAGAAAGCTTACCAGCAGCGGGAGTTGAGACACCGCCCATCTACCGCACGTTGGGAGAAATGTATCAAGGGCGATCGCAACTAATGCCGCAGGCTAAATTCTACTATTTAAAGGCGATTAGTAGAGCAAAACCGGACGATATCGAAGAGCTAACAGAGGCGCGTTACGGTTTGGGAGAAGTTTATTCATCTATGAGGGAGAATCTGGAAGCGATGCAGTATTTGAAGTTGGCAAAAGAGGGATATCAAACTTTGGGAGATGTGCAGATGGTGGAAAAAATAGGGAAGCAGTTGCAAGATGTGCAGAGGAGAGAAGAAAGGAAATAGTAATGGGTTTGGAGATTAATTATCGCTCAATTTGCAATGTCGCAATAACCCAAATTCGTAGGGGCGGGTTCGCCATTAATTCTGTCACCAACAAACAATCTCAAAAACCCGCCCCCACCCAACCAATAACCCCCAAAAACCTCCCTGCCACATGGTTAAATTCAATGTATTCTTAATTTCTGGGTGGGGTGGGGGCGGGTTTTTATAATTGTCGTTGGGTGTCATATATTTCGGTGAACTCGCCCCTACAGGATGATGATAAAATATTCTTTATCGTATTTTATG
>NZ_JAEQDD010000111.1:0-910 GCF_020737885.1 Microcoleus sp. PH2017_34_RAT_O_A
TCAATGACTTCGACCCCGACATTTTCGACACGTTGACTGCTGCTGTTGTCACACAACCGACTAAAGGTAAACTCGTACTCAATCCCAAGGGTGACTTCATTTACACTCCCAGCCCCGGATTTGTCGGAGTTGATACTTTCATTTATAGCGCTAGCGATGGCGCTGCAACTGTCCCCGCCACGGTGAATATCAACGTTACAAACAGTGTGCCAACAGCCAATCCCGACACCTATAGCACCAGTGCGGGAAAAGCCCTCAGCGAAATATTGCCGGGAGTTTTAGCTAACGACTCCGACGCGGACTTGGACACGCTGACTGCTGCGTTGGCGGCCAACCCGACGAAAGGGTCGATCGCCCTCAGCAAAGACGGTTCTTTCACCTATACTCCTAAGGCAGGCTTTACTGGGACAGACACATTTACCTACACAGTCAGCGACGGCATAGTTAGCTCTCCACCAGCTACCGTGACTGTAAACGTCAACAATAACCCGCCTGTCGCGATTCCTGACAACTATACAACTTCTTTTAATACTCCTCTCAACGTGGCAGGGTTGGGAGTCTTAATTAACGATACAGACCCGGAAAACGATCCGTTGACTGCGATTTTGGTGGCAAATCCGGCTAAAGGTGCGATCGCCCTCAACGCTAACGGTTCCTTCAGTTACACTCCGAATGCTGGTTTTGCAGGGACAGATTCTTTTACCTACAAAGCTAATGACGGAAAAGCTGATTCTGCGATCGTCACAGCCAGCATTGTTGTCAATAACTCTCCAACTCCAACTCCGGTAACAACTCCAACTCCGGTAACAACTCCAACTCCGGTAACAACTCCAACTCCGGTAACAACTCCGACTCCGGTAACAACTCCGACTCCGGTAACAACTCCGACTCCGGTAACAACTCCGACTCC